>JAQSWC010000070.1 GCA_029266815.1 Paucimonas sp. | reverse complement strand
TGATGTCGCGCCGCAGCCCTACTTCCGCGTCAACGGGATTCAGACGTATCAAGGGACAGTCCAGACTTTCGCCGCATTCGCGCACGGTGGGAATGGCAATGCCTGCGCCTATCTCTAGCACCACCGGCCGCTCAATGCGGGCCAGCCAGGCATCGAGCCGCGACTTCTGCCGGTCTACACGTATCGAGTCCCACTCCCAGTCGCCGAACATCAGGATATTCGGCCGGGCCAGGCGGCCGCACGAAGGACAGGACGGATAATCGGAACGAAGGCTGCAGGTCTGCATATCGACATCGGGCACAAATCCGTCTGCCGGCCAAGGTGCCTGGCCGCAACTGCATGAACACTGAAGCCAGTGAATGGAACCGTGACATTCCACCACACGGTCCTGATGAAAGCCCGCTCTCTGGAACTGGCCGTCCACATTGCTGGTGAATACGAAGGCCGAGTTCGGCATTCGCGCCGCCAGGTCAAGCAGCTGGCCGAACCCCACATGCGGCCGGGTTTGGCGGTACAGCGAAAGCCGATGCCCGTAGAACCCCCAGGCCAGCGAGGGCGCCTGCTCGAACGCGAGCGGGTTGGCGATATCGTAAAAGCGCATCCTGCGATCGCCCAAAGCCGGATAGGCTTTCCAAAAACCGTTGTCGCCGCGAAAATCCGGCAACCCGGAATCGATGCCCATACCGGCACCGGCAGTAATCAGGAGGCTGTCTGCTTCAGCGATCAGTGCTGCGGCTGCCTGGATTTGCTCTTCCAATTCATCGTCGCGCTTCATCGCTTCTCCCGGCGCAATTTTTATTTCAGAGGACTCCGGGCATGCCCGCCGGGCATACCCGTCCGAGCAAGCTTAGTCGATTTTCCAGGCGTATTTGATCTTTGTCCAGGAAGGCTCGGGCCTGCCGTCCACGGTGCCCGCCTTGAAGCTGCAGCGCGACAATCCTGCCAGCGCTGCGCGGTCGAGCGTACGGGAACCGCTGGAATTGACCACCTTGGCCTCCATGACCCTGCCGTTGGAACCGATCAGGAACTGGAGCTCGGTAATGCCTTCTATACCCTCCCGCAGGTCGCTCGCGGGATAGGCCGGCTTCTCGCAGGCGCGCGCATCCACGACCGGCGGTACGCGCAAGGGTTCGGATACCATTGGCTGAACCAGCGCAACCTCGATGTCCGTGGCGCCGATATCGGGTGGCTGAACCGTAAAATCTCGGATCGCGTTTTCCACTTGAATGTCGATAGGCACCTGCGGAGCATCGATGAACGCCTTCCTGTCCGGTTTGAAATCCGGCTCCGGGGGAGGCATCTCGGGCTGTTTCTGCACGGCCGGCGGCAACAGCGTGACCTGCGCATCCCTTGGGATGATTTCAATCAGTGCCTTGCCCAGTCCGTTGACCAGTGCCCACACCAAGGCAGCATGGAACAACATCACGAATGCTACCCCGCCGAATTTCCTGCCCGGGTGCTGGGTCTGAATAGAAAAGTCCATGGTTTCCTCCTTGTGCCTGACATGATCGGTTTCAGCGGGAGGTTCGCTGCGTGGAGCCGGCCCGCTTGAAACATGAAACGGCACCGGCGGCAAAACGGGGCTAAAAATATTTTTCGCAATTTTTAACCCCGCTTCGTGAAGTCGTCCGTTCATCGTTGGAAGCGTCCTTCCCGGACCTCGTCATGCATGCAATTCATGCGGCAGGACGGCAAATAACTCAAATCGGGGAAGCGGATATGCCTACATTGTTGCTGCAATGCGTCTCGGCTACACTTCCGGACATGCTCGCCGACCTGTCCGATGAAATGCTGATGCTGCGTTATTGCGACGGCGACCTGCCGGCTTTCGAGGAGCTCTACAGGCGCCACAAGCACGGTCTGTACCGCTTCATCGCCTGGCGCTCGCCGCGGCTGGATTGGGTAGAGGAAGTGGTACAGGACAGTTGGGCGCGGCTCCATACTGCGCGAGAACGCTACCGCCCCGATGCACCCTTCCGCACCTATCTTTTCCAGATTGCTCGCAACCGCCTCACTGACCTGATGCGTCAGCGCCATGCAGTACTGGCAAGCGAACTGGGCCAGGACGACGACTACGGCTCCGCCTTCGATCGACTCGCCGACAGTGTCTGCGACAGCCTCTCGCCCGAACAGGCCTTGGTCAAAAAACGGCAGATCGCGCATCTCTATGCCGCACTACGCACCCTTCCTGCCGAGCAGAAGGAAGCCCTGGTGCTTCACCAGTTCAACGGTATGGAGCTGGAAGAGATCGCCTGCGTCACCTCCGTGCCGATAGAGACGGTAAAAAGCCGCCTGCGCTACGCCATGCAGAAACTGCGCGCGCAACTCCAGCAATTCAGAAGTGAAGGTGAAACGATATGAGCAGCAATGAAACCAAGCCGAAACTGGACGAGCTGGATCTGTTCCTGCAACGTGAGGACGATCTCTCTGAATTGCTGCGCGGGCTTCCGCAGCCTCTGCCTCCTTCCGCGCTGGATGCAGCCGTTCTTGCAGATGCCGCTCGCGCGGTGGAGCGTAGCCGCATGCCCCTGCCGGTGGCGGCCAATGATGCTGTCGTGCCGGAGTCTGCACGTGTGAAGCAGCCTTCATTCGCGACGCGCTGGCGGGTGCCGCTTGGCGTGGCCGCGAGCATCGTGATTGCCTTGCCGATTTTTCTGCTCAAGGTACATGCGCCGATACATCCCGCGCCGGCCCAGGCGCAGAAGCCGCTCGAGATAGTTCTGCTTCCGGCGCGCACCGCACCGCAGCCTGGAATCGACGCGACGGCGGATTATCCGGTCCTTCCACGCATGGCACCCGTGCCCGCGGTTCCGCCGCCGCCGATCATCATTTCCGAGAAGCCGTCGCAGTCTGCTGAGACCGACACCGGCGAGCAGGCGAGAATCAGGGCGATGCTAGCCGCCATAGAGGAAAAACTAATTGCGGGCAATGCACGCAGTGCCTTGGAAGAGTGGAACGCGTTTCGCGCAGTTTATCCAAGTCATGCCGTACCAATCGACTTGAGCGAGAGAATCAGGGCCGCCCAGGAAAAGAATTAATCCGAACTCATTCTTATCGGCGAAGAAGGCTAACTACTTTGCCGGATAATTAGCGCACTCTGCTTAAAGCTTCTTCTCATGGGAAACGGTCTTCTATGCGGCATCCGGTTTTTTCGCGCTGCGGCGTGGACGAGCTGGCGTTTTCCGCAGCTTCTTGGCCGGAGCAGTTTCCGTCCCAGCCTCTGCGGAGGGCGCTGTTTCCACTGCCATTTCCGGTGAAGGCTGCGCTTGAGCTGGAAGGTCTCCCTCAGGCATCACTGCAGCATCGGCAATTCTCGCTTCTTCTTTCCTGCGCACGCCTCCCCTGCCGCGACGGCGCGTACCGTTCTTGGCCGTTGGTTGCGCCGCTTCCTCCTGTTCCGCCGCTTCGGGTGCAGTGTCCTTTGCCGCGTTGCTTACCGCTGCGGCCTCGATTGCAGGAGCCGCAGCTTCGGACGAGGCCGCACTGCGGTACACATACGTCCCCGATTTTTCATCGCGCCCGAAGTCGAGCAGGCCGCGCAACTTCGCTTCCTCGAGCAAATTGCCGAAAGTGCGAAAGCCGTAATAGGACTCACTGAAATCCGGCTTGCGGCGCTTGATGGCCTGTTTGAGCACGGACGCCCAGATCTTTCCGCTGTCGCCGCGCTCTGCAATCAGCGCCTCGAAGGTTTCGGCCGCCATGTCGACCGCCTGCGTACGCCTTACTTCCATTTCATCCCTGGATACGCGGTCTTCATCCGTTCCGCGCTTGGATCCTGAAGGTTGTTCACGGGAGCTGCGCCGCTGCTCGCTGCGCCTGCTTTCGCGTACCAGGTCGTCGTAGAAGATGAATTCGTCGCAGTTCGCCACCAGCAGGTCCGAGGTCGACTGTTTCACTCCGACGCCGATCACCTGCTTGGCGTTCTCGCGAAGCTTGGACACCAGTGGCGAAAAATCCGAGTCGCCGCTGACGATGACGAAGGTGTTGACATGGGACTTGGTATAGCAGAGATCGAGCGCGTCCACCACCAGGCGGATATCGGCCGAGTTCTTGCCCGACTGGCGCACATGCGGTATTTCGATCATCTCGAAATTCGACTCGTGCATGGCGGCCTTGAAGCCCTTGTAGCGATCCCAGTCGCAGTAGGCCTTCTTCACGACGATACTGCCCTTGAGGAGTAGGCGTTCCAGCACGGGGCGGATATCGAATTTTTCGTAATTGGCGTCGCGCACGCCGAGCGCAACGTTTTCGAAGTCGCAAAAAACAGCCATGCTGACGTTGTCCTGCGAAGAGGCCATAGGTAGTTATCCAGGGATGAAAGCAAAGAGAAAATGCCCGGCGGAGACCGGGCATCTGCTGCGGCGATTATAGCCAAGCGCGCAGCCATCCGCTCGGCAACGTTTTCCGTTCCAGGAGGAACTATTGCATCGGCAGGCCTTCGAGGAGATCGGCCAGCTCATCAGCGTGTTCCTCTTCCACTGCGAGGATATCCTCCAACATGCGGCGGCTGGTCGGATCCTTGTCGCCGATATAGCGGATCATCTCCATGTAGCTCTCGATGGCAACACGCTCTGCCACCAGGTCTTCCCGAATCATTTCTATCAGCGAGGTGCCTTCCACATATTCCGCGTGGCTGCGGGCGCTCAGCCCTTCCGGTGAAAAATTCGGTTCGCCTCCGAGCTGCACGATACGCTCCGCAATTTGATCCGCATGCTGCTGTTCCTCGTTCGAGTGCTCAAGGAATTCATTGGCTACGCCCTGGGAGTGGATTCCCTTGGCCATGAAATAATGGCGGCGATAACGCAGAACGCACACGATTTCCGTTGCCAGCGCCTCGTTCAGAAGCTTCAGCACCGTATCGCGGTCAGCGGCATACCCCGCAGTTACCGCGCCTTCCTCGATGTGCTGGCGCGCCCGCGCGCGCAAGGTCTGTATATCGCTCAGGAATCCGGATGGGTTCATTTCTTTCCTCGCTTACGATGAACAGGGTGAACAGGTTTTTTGTTCGATTGAGCGAGGAAAGTTTAGTTGCGATGCCTGAAGTGTCTTTTTAGATTCGGCAATGAACGTGTGACGATTCTGCGAGACGCTATTCAACGTCAGGAATTGCGTTTCGTCATCTCTTGCTTGTTGAGGCGGACCGCTTCAGGCTCAATCAGGCTTCGCGGTTTCCGAGACGATCAACCATTTCCCGCCTGAATTTTCCCACTCCAGGGTTTTCTGCACGCTGTCCTGGTAGGACGCCGAGCGATAGGCCTGACGGAACCGCGCCACGGCATGAGTGGCGTCTTTCATCTCGATCCGCATGTCGGACAGGTCGAGGGAAATCCTGCCCGCGCGCGCCAAGGTGGCCTTGCGTCCGGCTTCCCATGCTTCCCTGCTCTTGCCGTCAGCCGGCAAGAAGCGCTGCGAATAGGCCGCCAGATAATTCGCCGCGTCTCGGGCCGCCCACGCATCCGACCAGGCCTTCAATGCTTCAGCCACCGGGCGTATTGCCACAGCAGGCTCGGTGGCATCGCGCGGCATCGCAGCGGCCGATTCCCGGATAATTTCCTGCGCCCTTGCATCGAGCGTGGTCTTGTCTACCGTGTACAGCACGGGCGCTTCCGGACCGCAGGAAGTGAAGGTGCCATCCTTGCCGTAATCGGCGGCCGCAGCGTCGCTTCCCGCGTCGGGGCGCGATAGGCCAAGTTCGGCCGTCAGCCTTCCCAGGCCGGCATACGTGCGCGCCTGGGAGACGAGAAGATCGTAGCTCGCATTGGCATACGCGCGGCGCGCCTGGAACAGTTCATTCTCGGTATCGAGCAGATCGAGCAGCGTGCGCTGGCCGATATCGAACTGTTTGCGGTAGGCATCGCGTGCCTTCTCTATGGAAAGCTGATGCTGATCGAGATAAGTCAGTTGCTCGTTCAGTTTGCGCACATCGTTGTAGGCGATCATCACTGTCTGGCGCAGGTCGCGGCAAGCCTTGTCGCGCTGGTCACGGGCAACGTTGGCTTGTTCCGCAAACTGGCGCGCGCGCGACCTGTCGGCGAGGCCGTTGAACAGGTTCCAGCTCATCACCACTTCCGCGCCGGAGTTGTGCTGCTGTCCAACGATGCCGTTGATGTTGTCACCTTTTTCCGAGCGTACGCGCAGATCGAAGCGGGGCTGGTAGACGGAGCGTCTCGCGGCGGCCGCCCGGTCGGAAGACTGCACGAACTCGATTGCCCCTAGCACTGAAGGATGACGCGACAGGGCCTGCGACAAACCGGCGCGTATATCGGAAGGCATATTCTTGCCCAGGTTCGACGGCTCTTCCATCTCTTTTGCGGGAAATACTCCCACCAGGCGCTGGTAACGCGCGCTGACGTCATGCAGATTGGCGGTTTCGGTCAGGAGGTTTGATTCCGCCAGCGACAGCCGGCCGGCTGCCTGTTCAAGATCGACACGCCGCGCCACGCCCGCCTGCGTCTTGCGCTGGATCTGTTCGAACACGGTGCGGTGACGCACATAGTTATCTTTGGCCAAGGCCACCAGCTTGCGGTAGCGAAGTACGTCGAAATAAGTCCGCGCCACATCGAGCGCCACCGTTTCCGATATGTCCTGCAATTCATACAGGCGGGTTTTCTGGAGATGGTCGAGCCGGCCTGCTTCATTGGACGCGGCAAACCCGTCGTACAGCATCTGCGAGAGAGTGACCGAGGTGGAATGCCGGCTGTATTTCTCGCGCCGCAGGGGATCGTCGCGCTTTTCCTTGCCTGCAGCAGCATTGATATCGACCCGCGGCAGGAACGCGCCGGTGGCGGCCGAGCGCTCCGCCTTCGCAGCCTGAAGGGCGTGATAGCGGGCCATGACTTCAGGGTTCTCAAGAATGGCTTGCTGGGCGGCGTCTTTCAGCGTCTGCACCGCCGCCGTCGCGGATAAGGGCAAAAGAAGGATGCTCAACCACCAATATCTTTTATTCATTTGACTATGGACAAGTGGATTCCGGAATTCGGCAACGCGCTGGCATTATAAGGCTTACCTCCCAAGCCACGATGAGGCTTTATCGGCGCAGCAACGGTTTCTCGTGCGTGAGTTGGAGAATCGGCGAAGCCCGCTTCTCCCGGTGCTATCATCATTTACCCACAAGCAATCCACTCCTTCCATCTTGACCCGCCGTCCGCCATCGACCAGTTGGCTGTTTTGCATCCCGGCCATTGCCTTGATAGCCGGTTCGGTACTGCTATTCAAAACCGCCACGGCATTCGACCTCGACCGCCTTCTCAACACATACAGCCGCTTCAGCAACGGACGTGTTTCTTCTTTCCAGTCCTGGCAAAAATTATTGATGGACAGCCGGGCCTTGCCGGTTGCCGACCGGCTTGCTCGCGTCAATCAGTTCTTCAATCAGCAGACGCGTTTTGAGGAAGACCAGCAAGCCTGGGGGCAGAGCGACTACTGGGCGACGCCGATGGAGACGCTGGCCAAGGGCGCCGGCGATTGCGAAGACTTCACCATTGCCAAGTACTTCACCTTGCTCAACCTCGACGTGCCGGTGGACCAACTGCGTCTCATCTACGTGAAAGCGCGCATCGGCGGGCCGGCGAGTTCGATCCAGCAGGCGCATATGGTGCTGGCCTATTACGCGTCGCCGGATGCCGAACCGATGGTACTGGACAACCTCATCACGGACATACGGCCGGCATCGCGCCGGCCGGATCTGCAACCGGTATTCAGCTTCAACAGTCAGGGCGTGTTCGCGGGAGCGGCAGCCAACAGCGGCGCGAGCGGCAGCGTCAGCCGTCTGTCGCGCTGGCAGGACCTGCTTCAGCGCGCGCGCTCCGAAGGATTCGATTAAGCGGCCGAGGCCGCGAATGAAAAGAAGGAAAAAACCATGTCGATGTACCGTCAACTCTGGCTGGCCCTGGTCATCAGCACCCTGCTGGCGATGGCAGGCAGCCTGCTCGCATCCACACTGAGCGCACGCGCCTATCTCCAGGAACAACTGCGGATGAAAAACACCGACAATGCCGCCGCACTCGCGTTGTCCTTGAGCCAGCAGAATGCCGACTTGGTCGAAGCAATCAAGGTTGTCGACCCCTTCGGCAAGGTTGTGGTGGAACGCCTTTCGCAAAGCGGCGAGTACGATGCGCCCAAGTGGTTTGTCGGCATCGTCCCGGTTGCGGCGCCGGCTGGCGAAGCCATGATCACGGACGGATGGAAGCAGGTGGGCAAGGTCGCGCTAGTGAGCCATAGCCGCTTCGCCTATCGCGAATTGTGGAAATCTACGGTCAACATGATGATAGCGCTGACGATCGCCGGGCTGATCGGCGCTTATCTCGGAACGCTCATTCTGCGGCGCCTGAAACGGCCGCTCGACAGCGTGATAGAGCAGGCGAAAGCCATCAGCGAGCGCCGTTTCATGACGAAGCCGGAACCGGATGTGCCCGAGTTGCGCCAACTGTCGCGCGCCATGAATTTCGCGGTGGAGCGCATCAAGGCCATGTTCGAGGAAGAGGCAAGCCGGCTGGAGGCAGTGCGCCGCGAAACCAACTGCGATCCCTTGACCGGCCTCGCCAACCGCAGCCATTTCATGGCCCGCCTGCATGCGGCCGCAGACAGCGAAGAAGTGGCGGAGCACAGCCTCGTGCTGATACGCGTTGCCAACCTGGCGGACATCAACCGGAAGATAGGCCGGGCAAGTACAGACAACCTGCTCAAGACGATTGCGGGATTGATCGAGAAGCGTGCGCAAGGCCTGCGGGACGGCCTCGCTGCGCGGCTGAACGGTGCGGACTTCGGGCTGCTTCTCTCGCATGCAGATCCGCGCGCTGTTGCGGAGGATCTGCTGAAGGCGCTGGTCAGCGAGGAAGCCGATATCGCGGGCGACAAGCCGGTGGCTTTCATCGGCATCGGGCGTTTCCGTACCGGCACCGACCTCGGCAGTTTGCTGACCCAGGTAGATACAGCCCTGGCCAGCGCCGAGGCCGACGGCGTGAGCGCCGTTCGCGAACTGACGCCGCTCGACATTGCCGCGGCTCCCCGCAGCGCAGAACAGATGGCGCAGCTGATTCGGCATGCACTCGAACAGCGCTGGGTGCGGCTAGTTTCCTTTCCCGTGGCCGACTTCGCCGGTGCAACCATCCATCGCGAATGTCCGCTGCGCCTGATGTTCGATGCCGACGGGGAATGGCTGCCCGCTGGCCAGTTCATGCCTGTCGCGGAGCGACTTGGTTTGACCTCATCACTTGATCTGACCGCCGTCGC
>JAQSWC010000069.1 GCA_029266815.1 Paucimonas sp. | reverse complement strand
ACGCCGTCTGCCCCAGCATGTTCGAAAGCCATTTCGCGCAGATTACGCAGCGCCTCCGAGCTGGTGATCAGCCAGAGCGCATCGCATGCCAGCAGGTCAAGCAATTGTTTGATACGCGCAGAATCGAGCTGCGGCTTGCAGCGGCGATAGGCTGCCACCTGATGAACATCAATGCCTTGCGCGCGCAGGGCATCGGCCAGAAATTCCCGGCCGTCCTCACCACGCAGGATCAAGACGCGTCTTTCCTTCAGCATAGAAAAATCAAGAACGCGCAGCAGCGTTTCTGAATCCGTGCGTTCCTTGTCGAGCGGACTGAAGATTCTTGCATTCGAGTCGGTAACGCCATGCTCTGCCAATGCGTGCCGGCTGCCCTCGCCCATCACTGCGATTGCCACCTCAGAAGGCCAGGAGCTAATGAATTGGAATACGGCATCGATGGCATTGGGACTGACGAATGCCGCCATCGCATAAGAATGCAGTTCCGACACAGCAGCCTGCAATTGCGAACTATCGTCCAAAGGGAGAATGTCGAGCAGAGGAAAGGCCGCAGCCTCACGCCCGCTAGCCGCGAGTCGTACGGCCAGATTTTCAGCTTGCGCCCGCGGCCGGGTAACGACGACGATGCGATCCTTATGCATCGGTGCGGCACGCCGCGAGAATCGCCTCGGCACCCTGCACGCTCAACGCTTCGGCGAGCCGGCGGCCCAACGCTTCCGGCTCCGTGGCCAGCCCTTGCACCTCGGCCCGGGCGACGCGCACGCCGTCCGGAGTGGCCACCATGCCGGCCAAATGCATGCTCTCGCCGTCCACAGTGGCGTACGCCGCCAGCGGAATCTGGCAGCTTCCGCCGAATGAACGCGACACCATTCGCTCTGCATGGACCGCAGCGGAAGTTTGGGCATGATCGAGCGGCGAGAGCCAATCGCGCAGATCATCCCTACCGGAACGGATCTCGATCGCCATGGCACCCTGCCCGGGTGCCGGAATGCTTTCGGCAGGATCGATCAACGCGCGTATGCGTTGCGGCAGGCCCAGTCTCTTCAGGCCTGCCGCAGCAAGGATGATTGCCGCATACTCGCCGCGGTCCAGCTTACCCAGACGCGTGTCCAGGTTGCCCCGCAGGGGCTTGATGACGAGATGAGGGAAACGCGCGGATATGAGTGCCTGGCGGCGCAGGCTGCTGGTGCCGACCACCACGCCGGCAGGCAAGTCAGCAAGGGACGCGTAGTCGTTCGAGACGAAGGCATCGCGCGGATCTTCACGCTCCAGCACGGCGGCCAGTTCGAAACCTTCCGGCAGCTCCATCGGCACATCTTTCAGCGAATGCACCGCCAGGTCGGCTTTTCCTTCCTCAAGCGCGACCTCGAGCTCCTTTACGAAGAGACCCTTGCCGCCTACCTTTGACAAGGTCCGATCGAGTATCTGATCGCCACGCGTGGTCATTCCAAGAATCTCGACATGGCAGTGGGGATATAATAGCGACAGTTTTGCCCGGACATGCTCTGCTTGCCACATTGCGAGGCGGCTTTCGCGCGACGCGATGACCAGCCTTGAGGGAGAAGTTGCTTTCACTGAGGACTCTTTCATGTGACCCGGCCGCGGATGCGGAACTTCATTTCTGACGGATCGACTGTTCGGGCAAAATTTTATCACGCGTGTTTTTTTGAAGATCGCGGCCATGAGCCGCGTTATTTTTGACAGTAGCAACCACGACATCATGCCAAAACAATCGACATCCTCTTCGCGCAGCAACACTCCCGCCACAGACAAGGACGCGCCGCTGAAGGAAGACATCCGTCTCCTCGGCCGTCTGCTGGGCAACGTTATCCGCGAACAGGAAGGCGAAGCCATCTTTCATGTAGTGGAAACCATACGCCAGACCGCTGTGCGCTTCCGCCGCGAGTCCGATGCGCATTCAGGTGCCGAGCTCGACAAGCTGTTGAAAAAACTGTCGCGCGAGGAAACCAACGCCGTGGTGCGCGCTTTCTCTTATTTCTCGCATCTGGCGAACATTGCCGAAGACCAGCATCACAATCGCCGCCGCCGCGCACACCTGCTCGCAGGATCGACGCCGCAGCAAGGCAGTGTGTCGTACGCATTGACAAAGCTGAAGGAAAACAACGTCAACGGCGCGGCAGTTCGCTCCTTCTTCAAGGATGCGTTGATTTCGCCGGTGCTGACAGCTCACCCGACCGAAGTGCAGAGAAAGAGCATTCTCGATGCGGAGCATGAGATTGCCCACCTGCTGGCGGAGCGCGATCTGCCGCTGACGCCGCGCGAGCGCGAGCGCAACACCGAACTGTTGCAAGGCAAGGTTCTGACGTTGTGGCAGACACGCATGCTTCGCTATACGAAGCTGACCGTCGCCGACGAAATCGAGAATGCCCTCTCCTACTACCGCATGACCTTCCTGCGCGAGCTGCCCGGCCTGTATGAAGACATCGAATGCGAAGTCGATCAGCATTTCCCCAGCAAATCGAGCAAGCATTCTCTCGACGGTTCGCCCTGCGTGCAGATGGGAAGCTGGATCGGCGGCGACCGCGACGGCAATCCTTTCGTTAATGACGAAACCATGCGTCATGCGCTGGAACGTCAGTCGTCCACCATTCTCGACTTCTACCTTGAGGAAGTGCACCAACTGGGTGCTGAGTTGTCGGTATCCTCGCTACTGGTCGAAGTGGACCCCCAGTTGCAGGCGCTGGCGGATGCCGCACCCGGCGCCTCGGAACGCCGCAATGATGAGCCTTACCGCCGCGCATTGGCGGGTATCTATGCGCGCCTTGCAGCCACTGCGCGCGCACTGGGCGCAACCAATATTCTCCGCAAGGAAATCGGCCCTGCAGCGCCTTACGGCAATCCTTCAGAATTCAGCGCCGATCTGCAGGTGATGGTTGACTCGCTCACCTCTCACAAATCCGGCGTGCTGGCTAAGCCGCGCCTCATGACCATCAAGCGAGCTTCTGAAATCTTCGGCTTCCATCTGGCAACGCTCGACATGCGCCAGAGCTCGGATGTGCATGAACGTGTACTAGCGGAGCTGTTCGCCTTCGCCAAGGTGGAGTCCGACTATGCCGGACTGTCGGAAGAAAAGAAGATTGCCCTGCTGCTGTCTGAACTGGACAAACCGCGCCTGCTGTTTTCTCCCTACATCCCTTATAGCGACCAAACTGCATCCGAACTCGCCATCCTGCGCATGGCAAAGCAGGTAAGGCAGCGTTACGGCGAGCGCGCCATCCGCAACTACATCATCTCGCACACCGAAACCGTATCGGACCTGCTGGAAGTGATCCTCCTGCAGCGCGAGGCCGGCTTGCTGCACGTCGAGTGGGACGGCAAGTCGAAGTCCGGGCCTGCTGTGGCCAAGATGGAACTCATGGTCATCCCGCTGTTCGAGACCATTCCCGACCTGCGCCTCGCGCCGGAAATCATGGAGCAGATGCTGGCACTCCCGCAGATCAAGCCATTGATTGCGAAACAGGGCATGCTGCAGGAAGTGATGCTGGGCTATTCGGATTCCAACAAGGACGGCGGCTTCCTGACATCCAACTGGGAGCTGTACAAGGCTGAAGTGCGACTGGTGGAAATCTTCAATCGTGCCGGCGTCAAACTGCGCCTGTTCCATGGCCGCGGCGGCACGGTAGGACGTGGCGGCGGCCCCAGCTACGAAGCGATTCTTGCGCAGCCTGCCGGCACCGTGAACGGCCAGATTCGCCTGACCGAACAGGGCGAAATTATTGCCTCGAAATTCTCGAATCCGGAAATCGGCCGCCGCAATCTCGAACTGCTGGTCGCTGCTACGCTGGAAGCCAGCCTGATGCCGCATCCGCCCAACAGCAAGTATGCGAAGCGCCTGGCTGAATTCGAAAAGGTGATGGCCGACCTATCTGACCGCGCTTACAAGGCCTACCGCAATCTCGTGTACGAAACACCGGGTTTCACCGATTACTTCTTCTCCGCTACCCCGATTGCGGAAATCGCCGAACTGAACATCGGCTCACGCCCCGCTTCACGCAAATCCACGCGCCGCATCGAAGACCTGCGTGCGATTCCCTGGAGCTTCTCGTGGGGTCAATGCCGCCTGCTGCTGCCGGGCTGGTATGGTTTCGGCGAGGCTGTGTCGAGCTGGCTGGAAGAAGGCGACAGCAAGGAACAGAAGCGTCGTCTGACACTCTTGCGCGCCATGTACAAGGAATGGCCGTTCTTTGTCACGCTGCTGTCCAATATGGACATGGTGCTGGCAAAGTCTGACCTGGCTGTAGCGTCGCGTTATGCGGAACTGGTAGCTGACAAGAAGCTGCGCAACAGTATCTTCAAGCGCATCTCCGCCGAGCATGAGCGCACGGTGGATTGCCTGTCCAGCATCACTGCACATAAAGAGCGCCTGGCAAACAATCCGCTGCTGGCACGTTCAATCAAGAACCGCTTTGCCTATCTCGATCCGCTCAACCACCTGCAGGTTGAATTGATCAAGCGTCACCGTAAGGCGGCTGCAGAAGGCAAGACGCTGGAAGAACGCGTCAACCGCGGCATTCATCTGACGATCAACGGCGTAGCAGCGGGATTGCGCAATACCGGCTAGGAAGCGTCGCGTTAACGGTATTCAACTACATACCGCCTGAAGCCCAAAGGCCCGATGCCGGTCGCATGATTCTTCTTGCGATCGGCATCGGGCCTTTCACATCCTATTTCACGAGAGCCTTGACGGCAGCCCACTGCCTGCGCGATATCGGTAGTGTTTCCTCGATATCGCTGAGGATCACATGCCATGACTCCTGGCCTTTTTCCGTATCGTTTTCGTGATCAACACCTGCCGAACTGCGTTCCACGCCGATGATGGCCTGGCGTGCCACCAATGCGTTTCGATGGACGCGTATAAACACATCGCCAAGTTCCTGCTCGATTGACGACAGCGATTCCTCGATCAGATGTTCACCCGTGCGCGTGCGGACGGTGACGTATTTCAGTTCAGCTTTTAGATAGCGTACGTGTTCCACGGGTACAAGCAGTACGCGATCCCGCTCCTGCACAGAAAAGTGACGGCGCTTCGCTTTCAAGCTGGAAGTTGTCGCCGCAAGTCTTTGCCGCCCCTCTTTTGCTCCTAGAGCGGCAACTCGTCCTATTGCCTGTTGCAGACGTTCTGCGCGCACCGGCTTCAGGAGGTAATCCGTCGCATGCACCTCGAATGCCTTCAAGGCGAACTCGTCGTACGCAGTCACGAATATGACGGCCGGAGTTTCATCTGGAAGCCTGACAAGGTGGGCTGCAACCTCAAGGCCGGTCAACCCGGGCATCTGCACATCAAGAAGCACCAGATCGGGCTTTGCCGCGGCAATACCCTGCAGCGCCTGCGCACCATCGGCGGCCTCGCCGACGACTTCATGCGGGCACTGATCGGCAATGTCGGCCAGCAAGGTCCGCATCCTTGATCGCGCTGGAGCTTCATCGTCCACGATGAAAATTCTGAGTGCCATGTTTAGGTCGCCTTCACGTATGGAAGTCGTAAACGCACTTCGAAGAAACCGTGAGTTTCCGTGATCGTCAATTGTGCCTCGACGTCGTGCAGCAATACCAGCCGCTGGCGAATGTTATCCAGCGCCATGTGGTTGCCGGGAGTGGGAGCGCGGTCGCCAGTCATCAGGATCGGTACTGGATTGACCACTGCGATTTCGATGCGGTCCAGCGAGCGTGTGATGTGTATCTTCACCTGCACCGGTTCGCGCGCCGGTTCCACGCCGTAGTGCACGGCATTTTCCAACAAGGGTTGCAGCAAAAGCGAGGGGATTTCAGCCTTGTTCAGAGTGTCCTCCGTGACCTGCTGCGTATCCCATTCCACTTGAAGACGTTCGCCAAGACGAATTTTTTCTATCGAGAGATATTGCTTGCACAGGCGGATCTCGTCGGCGAGCGTCGTGATGTCCCGCGCGTCGCGCATCAGTACCCGGAATAGGTCCGACAAATCCTCTAGTGCGTTTTCAGCACGGCGCGGTTCCGTGCGGATAAGCGATAGAACTGCATTCAGGCTGTTGAACAGAAAGTGTGGGCGTATTCTCGCCTGTAGCGCCTGCAGGCGGGCTTCGGACAACGCCGGCGAAAACGCACGTGATCGCAATTCAAAATAGTGCTGCATGACAGCGCCGAAGGATGCCGCAACCAGCATGCCCTCGATCGGCGCGACCCCGGTCAGCGTTCCCAAAGTCTGTTCGCCTGCATTCAAAAGATGGATGAGTGCTCCGGTCACCAGTGCCGGAACCAGTGCGCAAAACCAGCGTTGGACGACGGGCGACGCGTTGAGCAGCAAGCGACGCACGCCGCACAAGGCCAGCAGCGACGACAGGGAAGCGGATTCGATCAGGATCGAGGCTTCGACAAAGGTCTGTAGGGCAGTCTGTGCGGAGGCGGCCTGAAGCAGGGCAGCCGCCAACGGCACGCCGTTCACCAGCAGGAGAACGCGGAAAATGACGCCGATATTGCAGCAATCGGGTATGAGCATTTCCGTTGATGGCCGGGCTTGATCCGAAGAGACGGGCATGGCGTCCAGAGGCTTGTTTTATAATCCTGCTTTCCCTTCCACCGTCCGCCGCACTCACGGCACTTCACCGACGGTTTTCGAGACAAGCTCTATGACAGCACAACTTTCCAAAAAAAGCGAGGCCTGGTCGGCCCGCTTTTCCGAACCGGTCTCCGATCTGGTCAAACGCTACACGGCGTCGGTCTTTTTCGACAAACGCATGGCTGAGGTCGACATCCAGGGTTCGCTCGCGCACGCCGAGATGCTCGCGCACCAGAAAATCATCAGCACCAAGGATTATGAAGATATCCAGCGCGGCATGGCGCAGATCCGCGCTGAAATCGCCGAAGGCAAGTTCGAATGGCTACTCGACCTGGAAGACGTGCACCTCAACATCGAGAAGCGCCTCACCGAGCTGGCAGGTGACGCCGGCAAGCGCCTCCACACGGGCCGCTCGCGCAACGACCAGGTAGCCACCGACATCCGCCTTTACATGCGTGCCGCAATCGATGACATCCTCGGCCTGCTGCGTGAATTCCGCCTGGCGCTGCTTGACCTCGCCGAAGCCAACGCCGACACCATTCTGCCCGGCTTTACCCACATGCAGGTCGCGCAGCCGATCACTTTCGGCCACCATATCCTCGCCTATGTAGAAATGTTCGGCCGTGATGCTGAACGCATGGCGGACTGCCGCAAACGCGTCAACCGCCTCCCGCTGGGCGCCGCAGCCCTGGCCGGCACCACCTTCCCGATTGACCGAGAACGCGTGGCGAAGGCGCTGGGCTTTGACGAAGTCTGCCGCAATTCTCTCGACGCCGTTTCTGACCGCGACTTTGCCATTGAATTCTGCGCGGCCGCTGCCCTGACCATGACTCACATCTCGCGCATGTCGGAAGAACTGGTGATCTGGATGAGCCCGCGCGTCGGCTTCATCGACATTGCCGACCGCTTCTGCACCGGTTCTTCGATCATGCCGCAGAAAAAGAATCCTGACGTACCTGAACTGGCGCGCGGCAAGACCGGCCGCGTCAACGGCCACCTGATTGCGCTGCTGACCCTGATGAAAGGCCAACCGCTGGCCTACAACAAGGACAACCAGGAAGACAAGGAACCCTTGTTCGATGCGGTCGACACCGTGATCGATACCTTGCGCATCTTCGCCGACATGGCGCGTGGCATCACCGTGAAGCCGGAAGCGATGCGCGCCGCTGCGCTCCAGGGCTATGCCACGGCAACCGACCTTGCCGACTACCTCGTAAAGAAAGGCCTGCCTTTCCGCGATGCGCATGAAGCAGTAGCCCATGCGGTCAAGGTATGTGTGGATAAAGAATGCGATCTCTCCGATCTGCAGCTTGATGAGTTGAAGAACTTTTCCCCGCTGATCGAACAGGACGTGTTCGACGTGCTTTCGTTGGAAGGATCCGTTGCCGCGCGCGACCATATTGGCGGCACGGCGCCGGCACAGGTCAAGGCCGCTATAGCCAGGGCCCGCGCCGCCCTGGCTATAGCCGCAGTGTAGTCCCGGTTTGGCAAGCTGAAGTAACTTTGCGGCGGCATGCCGCCCGCAAAGTGCATGATGGAGCAA
>JAQSWC010000381.1 GCA_029266815.1 Paucimonas sp. | reverse complement strand
CACCAGGGCAGCGGCCGCCTGAAAGAGCATTTAATCGAAAATGCAGAAGCGGTCTATATCCAAAGCCCGCGATGCGCCTGTCAGCGCCGGTGAGTTGACCGGGTCAATCACGAACGTGGGAATCGGCTGCAGGTAATCCTTGAATTTCCCTTTTTCTTCGAACCGCTCGCGAAAACGCGAAGCGTTGAGCTCGGGAAGTAGGCGGGGCGCGATACCTCCGCCGACGAAAACACCGCCGCGCGCTCCGAGAGTCAGTGCAAGATTGCCTGCTACGCCTCCGAGAAAACGGCAGAAAAGATCGATTGCTTCTTGGCAGGATGCATCGCCCTCGGTACGTGCACGGAAAATCACGTCGGAAGGAGACAGCATGTTGACGGTGCGATGAGACAGGGTCGCACATGCCTGATAAAGATTGACGAGCCCCGGGCCGGAGAGGGCACGCTCTGCGGAAACGTGGCCGAACCGGCTTCTCATCACGGCAATGACAGCAGCTTCCTGGTCATCGTTTGCCGCAAGCGTCGCATGCCCACCTTCGCCGCTCACTACTGCCTGTGCCCCGTCCACGGCAGTCATCAGGCCTGATACCCCCAGGCCGGTGCCTGCGCCGAGCACGGCGAGGGGTTCACCCGCGATCGATTTGCCGCCGCCGATCTGCTTCAGGTCTGCAGGCTGCAGCAGGGGCAACGAGAGAGCGAGCGCAGTGAAATCGTTGATCACTGCCACCCTCGGAATACCGAGCTGGCTACGCAGCTCCCGGATGGAAAACGACCAGTCATGATTGGTCATCTTCACATGATCGCCCGTAATCGGGGTCGCAATGCCGATACCGCATGCCGCCGGCGACGGCTTCGCGTGTTCCTTCAGATAATGCGCAAGGGCATCACGAAGGGATTCATGCGCCGTACAAAGATAAAGCGCCATGTCCGATAACGGGGCGCCAGCGTGTTCCTGCCAGGCGAACCGCGCATTCGTGCCGCCGACATCACCAACTACACGGGGATAACTATCGATAGAAGAGTTGTTCATACGAGATAAAGTAAATTACGCGACCAAACTGCCGTCGCTGCCAAATGCCAAACGCCGCGACACATCGGGCGCCAGCCCGACATGTTGCCCTGCTTCGAGTCCGCCACCGTCGCTGCCGACGCGGGCGATAATAAGATCAGAAATTCCTTCCACACGCAAATGGAGTATTGAGGAATCCCCGAGATGCTCCGCCAATTCAATCGTGGCGGCCACGCCCTCTCCTTCTTTCACCACATACAGATGCTCGGGACGTATGCCGATGCGTTGCGCCATGTCGCCGCTTTTCACCGCCAGCGTCTCCCACAGCGCGACATGCGGCTGCGATGCACGTCCCGCGGATGGCCGGTCGATGAAATTGATGCGGGGAGAGCCGATGAATTCAGCAACGAATTCATTGGCAGGCGCATTGTACAAGTCCATCGGCCGGCCCACCTGCTCTATTCTTCCCTTGTTGAAGACAGCGATACGGTCGCCCATCGTCATGGCCTCCACCTGGTCATGAGTAACGTAGACCATGGTGGTGCGGAGTTCCTTGTGCAGGCGAGAAAGCTCGATGCGCATCTTCACGCGCAAGGCGGCATCGAGATTCGACAAGGGCTCGTCGAAGAGGAATACCTTGGGCTTGCGCACGATCGCGCGTCCGATTGCCACACGCTGCCGCTGCCCGCCGGAAAGCTCCTTCGGATAGCGGTCAAGCAGTTCGGTAATGCGCAATATCTCTGCGGCGCGCCACACGTGCGCCTCGCGCTCACCGCGGGCGACGCCGGCCATCTTCAGTGCGAATCCCATGTTCTCGGCCACCGTCATATGTGGATACAGGGCGTAGCTCTGGAACACCATTGCGAGCCCGCGATCGACAGGGCGCAGTTCGTTGGACCTCACGCCATCAATGAACAGGTCGCCGGCAGAGATTTCCTCCAGGCCGGCGATCATTCTCAGCGTTGTCGATTTGCCGCAACCGGATGGCCCGACAAATACCATGAACTCGCCTTCCTGCACTTCAAGGTCTAACCCCTTGATGACCTCTATCTGGTCATAGTGTTTACGTAAGCCCTTGAGTAATACGTGTCCCATGTCTGCGTCTTTCTTGGTGGCTCGTGCGTCAGGCTGCCACCTGTTGCCGCGTCTTCATTTTCTGCTTTCGCAGGAATTCCCGGTACCAATGGGCACTGTCCTTGAGAATGCGGGCCTGCGATTCGTAATCGACGTAAATAATGCCAAAGCGCTTGTCGTAGCCGGATGCCCACTCGAAGTTGTCCATCAGGCTCCAGACCATATAGCCGCCGATCTTCACGCCTTGCTTCATGGCCTCCGACACGGCACCGATATGGCTTGTCCTTGAAGGCGCCGCCGTTTTCGGTAATGAAGAGCGGCGGAACCGGGTATTCGTTGTGCACACGAACAAGCAGTTCAGTCAATCCTTCCGGATAGACTTCCCAACCCATGTCGGTGATCTCGCGGCCGCTTTGTCGCACATCCCATGATTCGCTTGCACTGACCACCGAACGCGAATAATAGTTGATGCCCAGGAAGTCCATCGGCGCACGAATGATATCCAAGTCGCCCGGCCTGACATCAGGCGCGTCTTCACCCAGGAAGTCCAGAACGTCCTGCGGATACCGGCCCTTGAACAGCGGATCCATATACCAGCGCACCAGGCGACCATCTTCCAGACGCGCCTTTGCCTTGTCCGCATCGGCGTCGGTGGCAGGATACATGGGCGCCATATTGAGAACGATGCCGAGCTTCGCGCGGCAGCTCTCCTGCCTCAATGCCTGCAGCGTCATGCCGTGACTCAGCAACAGGTGGTGTGAAGCCTGGGCCGCGGCATGGCGGTTCTTTATACCAGGCGCAAAGATGCCGGTCTCGTAGCCAAGCGTTGCGACAACCCATGGCTCGTTATGTGTGGCGATCGATACGACGCGGTCGCCCAATCTTTTGTGCATGCCAATAGCATATTCAACGAAGCGTTCCGCCGTATCCCGCTTCGTCCAGCCTCCGAGCGCCTGCAGTTCGTCAGGAAGATCCCAATGATTTAGCGTGAGATACGGCTGTATGCCGCGCTCCAGCATGCCGTCGACCAGCCTGTCATAGAAAGCCAGGCCTTTTTCATTCCATGAACCGTAACCCTTGGGCCGCACGCGAGGCCAGGAGACCGAGAAGCGGTAGGCATTCACGCCCAGTGCGGCAATCATGTCAAGGTCTTCTGGCCAGCGGTGATAGTGGTCGCATGCGACTTCCCCATTGGTCTTGTCGGCGATGGTGCCCGGCCTACGGCAGAAGGTGTCCCAGATCGACGGGCCTTTGCCATCTTCGGCAGCGGCACCTTCGATCTGGTAGGCACTGGTGGCCACTCCCCAGACGAAATCATCCGGGAAGTTTTTGTAAGCGGTTTCAGATTTATCCATGTT
>JAQSWC010000068.1 GCA_029266815.1 Paucimonas sp. | reverse complement strand
CACATTGGCTTCAATGATAACGTGCGGACCGATCACTACATCGGCACCCAAACGGGCGCTCGAGGCGATGACAGCCGAAGGATGAATGCCGGGCACGGGCCTCGGAAAATCCAAGTCGAAAAATACCTGCGCGGATCGAGCGAAATAGAGGTAGGGATTATCGACAATGAGGAGCGCACCGCGGTAGCTTCCGCTCACGGCTTCCGCATCCGACGCCGAAAGAATCAGGGCGCCTGCCCTGGTTTGTGCCGCTTGCGTTCTGAAACGTGAGCTGGAAAGAAAGCTCACGTCACAGGGTCCCGCCGTATCCAGCGGCGCGATTCCCAGCACTTCAAGTTCACCGTCGCCGCTCAACTGCCCGCCGAGACGCTCAACCAATTCCTGCAGGCGAATGCCCATTGCAGACCTGCTTACCTGTTGAGTGCCTTGAGCACTTTGTCGGTGATGTCGATGCGCGGGCTGAAATACACGGCTTCCTGCAGCACGATATCGTATTTCTCGGCCTCCGCAATGTGCTTGATCACCTTGGTGATCCGGTCATTGACTGCGGCCAGCTCCTCATTTCGACGCTGATTGAAATCCTCACGCAGTTCGCGTTGCTTGCGCTGGAATTCCTTATCAAGATCGGCAAGCTCGCGTTGCCGTTTCAGACGCTCTACATCGCTCAACAAGGGAGCATCCTTGTCGAATTTATCGACCATTGCCTTGAGGCGCATAGCCATTTCCTGTAGATCCTTGTCCCTCCTGGAAAATTCCTGTTCAATCTTCTGCTGGGCCGCTTTTGCAGGCAAAGATTCACGAATAATGCGCTCTGCGTTGACGAAACCGATCCGGTTATCGTCGGCAGACGCTGTTCCGGACGCCAAAGAAAAAACACCGAAGACACACAACAGCGTCCGATTAATCGTCAATTTGAAGTAACCGTAATTCAAAATGAATCTCCGTGTCATATCAATAAACCGAAAAGCAATCTGCCCGTGATCAAAAGCCAGTGCCGACCTGAAACTGGAATCTTTCCAATCTGTCCCCTGATTTCGCGTTCAGCGGCTTGCCTAAGCTGATTTTCATAGGCCCCACCGGCGATATCCAGGTTACACCAATACCTGCAGAGTATCTAAGATCGCCGAAGCGTATCCTGCTATTCTCCGCGAAGACATTGCCACCGTCAAAGAATAGGAAGCCGCGGAACGCATTGTCCTTGCCGGATCCCGGCGGTGTTATCTGCAGCTCAGCATTACCAATGATTCTCTTGGTCCCACCCAAAGGCTCTAGAGTGAGGGGGTCAATTGGGCCAAGTGTAGAAGATTCGAATCCTCTGACGGAACCAATGCCGCCTGCATAATAATTCTTGAAGACCGGATAGGGCTTTCCCCCAAAAGCGCGGCCGTAATCAAAGGAGCCGTTCAACGCCACCGTAAAGTACTTCCAGAGTGGGCGAAAATATTGATTCTGATAGCTGAAACGGAAATATTTCAGGTCAGTGCCAGGAGCAACCTCTATACTGGCTCGCTGGTAATTTCCAGAGTTTGGCGTCAGTGCGCTATCTCGGCTGTCTCGTACCCACGCTGCAGTAAAGGGAATAGCGACGGTTTTCGCGGACAAAGCCTCGTTTCCAGCGAACTGCCTAACATACCGCTGGTAAAGAGCCGGACTGAGATTTACACCAATCGGCTGCTTGGTAATCGGATCAACGATTAACTGTCCTATTGAATTGGTGCGATACGTCTGGAAGGTTTCTACCTTCGTGCTTTCCACGCCCACCCCGATTTGCATCGAGGCAAACTCAGACAACGGTATGCCGAACCTCATGTTTCCACCGTTCGACTGTGTACGATAGCTATTACTACTAATCAAAGGCGGCCGGGAAACCCGGCTATACAGTTCGAATCCGCGGCTTATGCCGTCGTCTGTGAAGTATGGATTGACTTGACTGAGCCCGATGACGCGGTTGATCTTGCTAGTGTTGACGTCAATGCCGATCGTGTTGCCGCTACCAAACGCATTAACTTCCTGAATGGATCCTGAAAGTACAAAACGCTCAGCTTGTGAAAAGCCGGCACCCACCGAGAACACGCCCGTGGGCTTTTCCGTGACCGACAAATTCACATCGACCTGATCAGTTGTTCCAGGCACTTCCGGAGTCTCGATGTCGACTTCCTTGAAATAATCGAGACGATCGACGCGCTCCTTGGACCGTTTGATCTTTTCATTGTCGTACCAAGAACCTTCGAACTGACGGAACTCTCTCCTGAGAACTTCATCTCTCGTGCGCGTATTGCCGCCGATGTTGATGTGCCGAACATAAACGCGCTTGCCTGGATCAACCAACACAGTGAGAGCCACTTCTTTTTTTTCACGATCCAACTCAGGGCTGGCGTTCACGTTGGCGAAGGCATATCCAAAATTGCCAAGGCGGTCTGATATCGCCTTGGTAGATTCCTCCAGCTTTTCTGCGGAATAAACATCGCCAGCTTTAAGCTGAAGCAGCTTCCGGAGTTCCTCCTCACGGCCGAACATTTCGCCATAAAGATTGACGCTGGAAACCTTGTATCTTTCACCTTCACGGATGTTGATGGTTAAATAGATGTTCTTCTTGTCGGGCGAAATCGATACCTGACTCGAATCGATCTTCATCTCGATATAACCCTGATTCATATACAGAGAGCGAATCGACTCCAAATCCGATGTCAACTTCTGCTTCGAGTATTGGTCCGACTTGTTGTACCAGGTAAACCAGCCGGGAGTGGTCAACTCAATCGCCTTCGTCAGCTCTTTATCAGAAAAGGCCTTGTTACCCACAAACGTGATCTTTTGAATCTTTGAAGCTTCGCCTTCTTCTGCCGATACCACAATCTCCACCCTGTTGCGTTCGATCGGGGTGACGGTCGTAGTAATGACCGCGTCGTACCGGCCTTTTGCGAGGTATTGCCGCTTCAACTCCTGCTCGGCTTTTTCGACAATGGATTTGTCATAGATCCGCGCCACTGCCAGGCCGATCTCATTGACAGCCTTGTTCAACTGGTCGCTCTCGAATTCCCTGAACCCTTCGAAGTCCACTTTCGCGATGGTGGGTTTTTCCTCGATGGCGACTACCAGCACATCTCCTTCGACCTCGATACGCACATCCTTGAAGAACCCGGTGCCGTAAAGCGTCCGGATTGCGGAAATACCTTTGTCATCGTTATATACATCTCCAACCCGGATAGGGAGATAGCTGAATACAGTGCCGGCTTCCGTACGCTGAAGGCCCTCCACCCGAATGTCCCGCACCTTGAATGGCTCGACTGCGAATGCAGAACCCATGAAGATGCTCGCAATCGCCGCGACGGCGAGACGAAGGCAAGGAAGTGGAGAATCAGAGCGCGAGCAATGTAATTTCATCGGAGGTCAGTCAATATCAAATCCGGCAGATGCAGCGGGCATTCGGGCAAGTCAGGAAAGTAGCTTTGCGATGTCGTTAAAAACCGCAACCGCCATCAGGGCCATCAAGATACCTATGCCCGCGCGCTGGGCAATTTCCGTTGCGCGCTCCGACAACGGACGCCCTGAAAAAACTTCCAGCGAATAATACAACAAAAGCCCCCCATCCAGCACCGGAATGGGAAGCAGGTTCATGATGCCCAGGCTGATGCTTACGAATGCAATGAAGCCGATATAGGAAATCATCCCGACCTTGGCAGTTTGCCCCGCGTAATCGGCTATGGTCAGAGGGCCGCTGATGTTCTCCCAGGAAGCCTGGCCCGTAACGATTTTGCCCAGCATTTTCAGCGTCAGGATGCTGCCATCCCACGTCTTCCGGCATGCTTTGTCGAGTGCACGCAATGGCGTCTCGCTGATCATCGTCATCTGTGGGGTCTTGAGCGTAACGCCAATGCGGCCGATCATGCGGCCTTTTTCCTCGACTGTCTGCGGCATCACCTGAAGGATCAGGGGCGCTCCTCCGCGGAGCACTTCCATTTCGACCTGCCTGCCGGGCAAGAGGCTTATTCTTTCAACGAGCGAACGTCCGTCCTTGATCGGCGCTCCGTCGATTTTCAGAATCCTGTCGCCGGCCATGAGCCCGGCCTTCTCCGCGGCACCCTGCGGAATAACCTGTTCCACATCGGCAGGTGGTCGCCATAAATCCAGTCCCAATTCCACCAGCAAATCGGTGTCGCTCTCGCCCACGTCAATTTCGTCGGCTCTCAGCTTGAAAGTATCCGTCAATGTGGTGCCGTGTTCGGAGGCCGGCGATACCGCTTCTAGCGTCACCGTGTTTTTTTCCAATACCGCATGCACGATCTGCCAATGCAGTTCAGACCATCCCCTAACGGGGCTTCCATCGACCGTTTTAACTGTTTCGCCGCCGCGCAGACCAGCGGCATATGCCGGCGTGTTGCTCGCCGGCGCCTGAAGTGTCGGCACTGCGTCAGGCATGCCATGCACAAATAACGCAGCGAACAGCAGAATTGCCAGGATGAAATTGGCTGCCGGACCAGCGGCAACGATGAAAATGCGCTTCCAGACATTCTGACGCGTGAATTCGCGGTGCAGGTCAGCTTTCGGAATAGGCGATATTCCAGCCTCACGCGCATCCAGCATCTTGACGTAGCCACCGATAGGAAACGCCGACACGGCCCACTCGGTTTGATCGGCACTGAATTTTCTTGAGAAAACAACCGGCCCCATGCCAACGGAAAAGCGCAGAACCTTGACGCCGCAGATCTTTGCAGCCCAATAGTGGCCCAGCTCATGGACAACGACCAGGATCCCGATCGCAACCAGAAATGCGAATACTGTGTGAAGGACGCTCATTCCCTTATGAGCTGGCGCGTTAAATCGCGTGCTGCCCGATCCTGCTCCAGAAGTCCGTCGAGACCGTCGATTGGCTGTGCAGGGGTCCGATCGAGAACTCTCGCTATCAGGCGGGCAATCTCGCCGAATCCGATGCGTCGCTCCAGGAATGCCTCTACTGCTACCTCGTTGGCAGCATTGAGTACGGCAGAGGCCGATCCGCCGTGCTCAAGCGCGTCGTATGCCAGTTTCAGGCACGGAAAGCGGACGAAATCAGGGCGCTCGAAGCGCAGCTGCGCTATCTTCGCCAGGTCAATCGGCGCCACGCCGGAAGCGATACGTTCAGGATAGGCAAGCGCATGGGCAATCGGCGTCCGCATGTCCGGATTGCCTAACTGCGCCAGGACCGAGCCATCGACGTAAGACACCATGGAATGAATCACGCTTTGCGGGTGGACGACGACCTCAATCTGGGAACCCGCAACGCCGAACAGCCAATGCGCCTCAATGACTTCCAGCCCCTTGTTCATCATCGTGGCGGAATCAACCGAAATCTTGCGCCCCATTACCCAGTTGGGATGAGCGACGGCTTCCTCGGGTGTGACTTCTTCGAGCGTAGCCACGTCGCGATTGAGGAAAGGGCCTCCTGATGCCGTCAGGAGAATTCGGTCGATACCGTGATTGCCGGGGGTACGGCAATAGTTCACCGGCAGGCACTGGAAAATCGCGTTATGCTCGCTGTCGATCGGCAGCAGTGTGCTACCGCTGGCAGCAATCGCGTTCATGAAAAGCTGCCCCGACATCACCAGAGCTTCCTTGTTAGCGAGCAGCACCTTCTTTCCTGCGCGGGCAGCAGCCAGCGTCGGAGCCAAACCTGCTGCACCCACTATCGCGGCCATCACCGTATCGCATTCTGCATGGCTTGCCACGGCACATAACGCTTCGCTGCCGAATGCCACCTCGGTCGGGATATCACGCTGCCTCAGCAAGCTTTCCAGTTGGCCGGCCGCCTCGCCGCTTCCAACCACGGCATACCGAGGCCGGAACTGTTCGCACAGATCTGCAAGCTCATCGACTTTGCTATGGGCGGACATCGCAAATACGGAATAACGGTCAGGATGGCGCGCAACGACGTCCAGTGTTGAGCTACCGATTGAGCCTGTTGCTCCAAGTAGGGTAATTCTCTGCATTGGATTCAGAACCAGTACAAGGACAACAGCATCAGCGGCATGGCAGGAATCAGCGCATCAATGCGGTCGAGCACTCCGCCATGCCCGGGTAGCAGAGTGCTGCTGTCCTTTACTCCTACCCGCCGTTTCAACTGAGACTCAAAAAGATCGCCGCTGATACTCGCAGCAACAATGATCACCAATACTGCTGCCGCTCCAAACCAGCCTGTCCTGAGCAGCAAGTGCGTCGGGAAAGTATCGATCATCGAAGGCTGCGACACCGCGAATCCGCTTGCGGCGAGAACGCATAAGCCGCCGCCTATTGCCCCCTCCCATGATTTTCCCGGTGAGATCGAAGGCGCAAGCTTATGTTTGCCGAATGCCTTTCCACTGAAATACGCGCCGATGTCGGCAATCCAGATTACTGCCATGGCAGACAGCAGATAAAGCGCTGAATGCCTGTAGGCCGTCAGCAGCGCAAGGAAAAATCCGAAGATGCAGATGCCATAGCTGATCATGAGGAACCGATTCGCCATGCTGCCGTTTTCCGGCAAGCCGCGCACGAGAGCCGGCACCATCCGAAACAGCCATACTGCTCCACATAACAGGAAAAGCAAGGGAGCGTTGAAGGGCGTACCCCTGAATGCAATGTAGGCGAATACCGCAGTCCAGAGCACGGCTCCGATCTTAGGACGTTTCGCGCCGAACAGGCGCAGTCCTTCCCACGCCGCAGCGGCAAAGAAAACACATGTCACGGAAGCGACCAGCCAGTAACGCCCCGACCACATGACGCCGAGCAACAGGACCAGCAGAGCAAGAGCCGTAATGATTCTGGTCCGCAGCATCAGGATGCCTTTTTCCGCTCGGTTACCTGCGCACTGGTGCGACCGAAGCGCCTCTCACGTTGGCGATAGGATGCAATCGCTTCGTCCAGCGCGGCATCGTTGAAGTCGGGCCAGTAGGTCTCGGTGAAATAGAGTTCGGTGTAAGCGAGCTGCCAGAGCAGAAAATTCGAGATGCGCTGCTCACCGCCCGTGCGAATGAACAGATCGGGTTCCGGCGCATAAGACAGGGCCAGATAAGGAGCCAGATGTTCCTCCGAGAAATCGGAAATTCCGGGATTGGCCGCAATCAATTTGTTCACCGCCTGCATCATGTCCCAGCGGCCGCCATAATTGGCGCACACGGTGACGGTCAGCCGGGTATTCCCGCTCGTCTTGCGTTCGGCCTCGGCAATCAATTCTTGCAACTTGGCATCGAACCGGCCCAGGTCTCCAACCACCTTAAGCCGTATACCGTTGGCATGCATTTTCGCGACCTCGCGCTCTAGCGCAGTCACGAAAAGTTTCATAAGCAGCGATACTTCATCTGCCGGCCGGCGCCAGTTCTCGGAACTGAAGGCAAACAGCGTCAGATACTCCACGCCTCGTTCAATGCAGGCTTCAACGATGCCGCGAACCGCTTCAACACCCTTGGCATGACCTGCTACCCGCGGCAGGAAACGTCGCGTGGCCCAGCGGCCGTTACCATCCATGATGATGGCGATATGCCGCGGCGCCGCTGGCGCATGCGGTACGTCTTTGGTCGAGCTTGAAAGCATCATGGCGGCACTGGAAAGTTTGGCATTTGCCTGTTTAAAACAACTCTGCGGCGAACCCCGCCGAACGAGGACAAGCTGTGTTTCTCAAGGGCCGCATTGCGCTGTCGAGGCCCGAATCGGCATCTCAGCCTGCCTGGCAAGCAGAACACGCATTTCGTGCCGTAAGCTGTGTTATTGTTACCCGGCGACGGTCACACTGTCATGATTTCTTTTTCCTTTTCGCCCAGCAATTTGTCCACCTCCGCGACAAAGCGGTCGGTAAGCTTCTGTACATCATCCTGGGCACGGCGTTCGTCGTCTTCAGAGCACGCCTTATCCTTCAATAGTTTCTTCAGAGACTCGTTGGCTTCGCGACGCACATTGCGTACAGCAATCTTCGCGTCCTCGCCTTCGCTTTTCACCAGCTTAACCATCTCCTTGCGGCGCTCCTCGGTCAGCGGCGGCATGGGAACACGAATCAGGTCGCCGTGCGTAGCGGGCTTGACGCCGAGATCCGATTCACGGATAGCCTTTTCAACGGCAGCAACCATTTTCTTTTCCCAGGGCTGCACGCCGATCGTGCGCGCATCCACCAGGGTAACATTCGCCACTTGGCT
>JAQSWC010000380.1 GCA_029266815.1 Paucimonas sp. | reverse complement strand
GCCAGGCTCGACGAAGCCACAGACCGGATTCCCTATTGATGAGGCTACATCCGATTTTCAAGCGCTTCGGGCAAGCATAATGCAGCTTTGGAGCAAAGCATCCAAAGCGGTTAGAAAGTCCGATCTTGCCGACATGATGCGTTTTAACGAGGCGATCGATCGGGCTCTTGCTGAATCGATTGGCAGCCATGTATCGGCAAGGGAGCAAAAGAGCCGAATTTATGAAACGATTCTTGCCATTTCACCCGACCATAGTTTCGTGGTGGATCTGAATGGTAGGCTACTTTATGCCAACCATGCGTTCGAAGCTTTACTGGAGCCGCCTTCTTCATCTCTGCAGGGAAAAACTCTTTCTGACCTGGGACTGCACAGGGCGGAGGAGATTTCTGATCAAATTTCCCAAGTGATCCAGACGACGCAGCCGATTCGGGCGGAATTGGGCGTTGCGCAAGGGCAATCCGGGCACGAGGTCACCTACGAATATGTCTTTGCGCCCATCCTGGCTAATGACGGCACTGTCGAGGCGATCGCGGCAACGGCCCGCGATGTGTCCGAACGCAACGCGGCGCACGATGAAATCTGGAGAAACGCGAACTACGATCTATTGACCGGGCTGCCGAATCGAGGCCTGTTTCATGACCGTCTCGAGCAGGAAGTCCGGCATTCGGAACGCAATGGTGTGCCGCTTGCACTCCTCTTCATCGATCTCGACCGCTTCAAGGAAGCCAACGACATGCTGGGCCATGATGCCGGGGATAAGCTGCTGCGTCAGGCCGCGGAGCGCATACGCGCATGCATACGGCAAAAGGACACGGTGGCCAGACTCGGCGGCGATGAATTTACGGTGATCCTGACTGAATTCGAGGAACTGGAGGATGTGCAGGTCGTGGCCGCAAAGATTCTCAGGGAGATGTCCAGGCCATTCCCGACCTTGCAGGAACCCATTCATATTTCTGCCAGTATCGGTATCACCCTGTATCCGCAGGATGCCGCGACGCCCGAGCATTTGATCAGAAATGCCGATCAGGCGATGTACGCGGCAAAGAGTGCGGGACGCGACCGATTTATTTTCTATACATGTGACATGCGAACGCTTGCCTTGGCCCGCCTGAAGCTTCTCGCCGACTTGCGCAAGGCATTGCCGCAGATGCAGCTCGCAGTCTATTACCAGCCGATTGTCGATTTGTCGGACGGCAGCGTCCGCAAGGCTGAAGCCCTGGTGCGCTGGCTTCATCCGCAAATGGGGCTGGTGCTACCCGGAGAATTCATCAGCCTGGCAGAAGAGACGGGCATGATCAGTGAAATCGGTAACTGGGTCTTCATGCAGGCGACGCTACATGCGCGGCAGTGGAAAGAATGCTCACGCAAGCCCTTTCAGGTAAGCATCAACAAATCGCCGATGCAACTCATGAGTCATGAACATGGCATGAACTGGATTTCGCATTTGCAGGAACTCGGCCTGGATAGTGAAAGCGTGTCCGTGGAAATTACCGAGAGCGCCTTGCTCAACGTTACCGGTGAAGTCACGGAAAAGCTAGAGACGCTGCAGAAATCAGGCATTCAACTGGCTATCGATGACTTCGGAACCGGCTACTCTTCCATGTCCTATCTCAAAAAATTCGATGTGGATTACCTGAAGATCGATCAGTCGTTCGTGCAGGGCATGGCTGAAAGTGCAAGCAGCAAAACGATTGCAGAGACCATCATCGTCATGGCGCACAGGCTGGGATTGAAAGTCATTGCCGAAGGCGTGGAAACCCTGGAGCAGCGCGACTGGCTCATGAATGCAGGATGCGATTATGCGCAAGGCTTCCTGTTTGCACCTCCGCTGCCGCCGCAGGAATTTGAGAGACGCTTCATTCATTGATGGTTTTGTACCGCCCGTTTCGGTTTGGATCTACGCGGTCATTGCAACTATTCGCGTTAGAACCGTGGCACCAGGATGAATGTCACCTGCACGTAAGCGCAGGCCGCGCGGATGAGCGAAAAATCACCGACCTTATTTTCCTGCTTGAAACGTTGCGACGCAAATATGCGCATTGATATTTATCAATGAAATAGGCGTAATTTTTTCTAGCATGCAATGTGCTTGGAAAGATTGCGTTGCTAGTGAAGATAATTCTTCTGAAAGTATGTTTATATACGACAGGCCACAGTCATAATGTGCATAATCAAGGGCTTACTTCTTCGGCTTCAACGTCTGGCATAGCGGAACCCAACACTTTTTGCAGTGACAGGCACGGAATATTTAACACGAAACAAAAGCATGAAAGCGTGTACCGACCGGAGCCCCCGGTCTTGATGACATCCTTGGAGGCGGCTTATCGCAAAACCGGGTCTATCTCATTGAGGGATCGCCCGGCTCCGGAAAAACCACCCTTGCACTGCAATTTCTGCTCGAAGGTGTCCGTCAGAACGAAACAGGCTTGTACATCACCCTTTCCGAATCCAGGGATGAACTTCAGGAGATTGCCGACAGCCACGGCTGGGATATCGGCAAGATTCAGTTGTTTGAACTGATCAACGATGCCGGAATGGATCCAGAGGCCGAGCAGTCGATTCTGCACCCGTCCGAAGTGGAATTGGGCGAGACGACCCAGAGCATCATGGCGGAAGTCGATCGCATCCAGCCGCATCGGGTCGTGTTCGACAGCCTTTCCGAACTGCGGCTGCTGGCGCAAAATCCGCTTCGATACCGGCGCCAGATACTGGCCATCAAGAATTATTTTTCCACCCGCAAATGCACGGTTCTGTTGCTGGATGACCGGACCTCGGAGCCGGGCGATCAGCAATTGCACAGCATTGCGCATGGGGTCATTACGCTCGAGCAGCTTGCGCAGGAATTCGGCAAGGAGCGGCGCCGTCTCAACATCGTGAAGATGCGCGGCATAAAGTTCAGAGGCGGTTATCACGACTTTATCCTCGAAACAGGAGGAATCACGATTTTCCCCCGGCTCGTCGCGGCCGAGCATGGCTCGAATTTTTCGCCGAACGTCAGGCCGACCGGAGCTCCGGGACTGGATGAGCTGATGGGCGGCGGCCTGGTGTCCGGCACAAGCACCTTGTTCGTCGGCCCCTCCGGAATCGGAAAAACCACCTTGTCGGTTCGTGCAGTTCTGGCCGCCTTGCAGCGTGGCGAGCGTGCCGCGTTTTACCTGTTCGACGAAGGATTGGGTACCTTGTACGTGCGCAGCGCTGCGCTCGGCATGGATATCCGCCCCTACATCGAAAGCGGCCAACTGGTCATTCACCACATCGACCCTGCAGAACTCGCCCCTGGACAGTTTGCCCATATGCTGCGCTCCGCGGTTGAAGTCGAGGGCGTAGTCTTCATCGCCATTGACAGCCTGAACGCCTATCTGCAGGCGATGCCCGGCGAAAAATATCTGACACTGCAGATGCATGAGTTGCTCGCGTACCTGAATAATCTAGGCGTGACGACAGTGCTCGTACTTGGACAGCATGGTCTGGTAGGAGACTTGCGCAACGAAGTGGACCTGA
>JAQSWC010000067.1 GCA_029266815.1 Paucimonas sp. | reverse complement strand
AACCACCATGCCGAATACACCGCATATAGACCCAGCTTGCCGAAGATCTCGAACCAGAATGGTCCGAACTGGTTGACGTAGTTCGGCATCGGCTCGTTCTGTTTCAGCACGGTTCCTATGACTGATGCAATCGCAACGAGCGCCAGCAGACTGATTGCAAAGCGCATCGACGACACCAGCTCAACCGCTTCGGCAATCCGGCGATGGCCCGTCTTCAAACGTAATCCCTGCGTACTGGTCATGGATTTCGATACCGTTAAAACAAAAAGGGGGTGGCTTGCGCCACCCCCTTCCACTTGATTTCTTCCAGACGTCTGTTTATTTCAGACCGGCGATATAGTCGGATACCGCCTTGATTTCGTCATCGGACAATCGCTTCGCGATAGTCGTCATTTGCACGCTGTTGTTGCGCGCGCCGGTGCGGAAATTGAACAATTGCGCCACCGTGTAATCTTGATGCTGGCCAGCCAGACGGGCAAACTGCGCAGGTACGCCCGCACCGTTGGGGCTATGGCATCCTGCGCAGGCTGCCACGTTTTTCTCCGCGATGCCGGCCCGATAGATTCTCTTGCCCAGCTCCACCGTATCCTTGTTGCGTGCCGCGCCGGGCTTCTGGACTTGGACGTTAAGATAGGCTGCGAGGTTCTTGATGTCGTCGTCCGTCAACGCCTTGGCAATCGGAGTCATGATTGCATTGGTACGCTGAGGAGTCTTGAAATCATGCAATTGCTTGATGGTGTATGCCTCATGCTGTGCAGCCAGCTTCGGGTTCTGAACAATAGTCGAATTGCCGGCAGCGCCGTGACAGGAAACACAGGCGGTAATGCCGCGCGATGCATCGCCGCTGGAATAGATTGCTTCACCCTTGGCCGGATCTGCCTTGGCAACCGGCGCACCTTCCAGTGCATGAACTTGCGCGCTGCCGATCAGCGCAACAGCAAACAACGACTTCAACAACAAGGCGGACAAACGATTCATTCAGACACCTTAAGACTTGATATTGGAATTCTCCCAGCCGGCTTTATCGCCGGGGCACCGCATGCATGGGCGCCAAGACCCGCTCGATGAGCGAAAACCCCTTATTGTACAATAGCTTCATTGCATTTTCTCCTCTCCCGGCGCATTTTCCGGATCACTCATGTCCCTTCTCTGGCAAGCCCGCTTCTTCACTACTGTTAATCATCTGCGCGACCTGCCGAAAACGCATGTCCCGGAAATCGCCTTTGCCGGACGTTCCAATGCCGGCAAATCCAGTGCGATCAACGTGCTGTGCAATCAGAAAAAACTGGCGTTCGCGTCCAAGACGCCTGGGCGAACGCAGCACATCAATTATTTTTCCATCGGCGGCGCCCATGTCGCCCAGCACCGGCACGATCCGGTTAACGTCGATGAGATACGAGCTTTGCTGGTCGACTTGCCCGGCTACGGCTATGCGGAAGTGCCGGAGGCGTCAAAACTTCATTGGCAGGAATTGCTGGGAGACTATATCCAGCGGCGCGAGCAGTTGTCCGCCTTGGTGCTGATCATGGATTCACGCCGCCCCTTCACCGACCTGGATATCCAGATGCTGGAGTGGTTTGCTCCGACCGGCAAACCGGTGCATTGCCTGCTCACGAAAGCGGACAAGCTGTCTCGCAACGATGCTGCCAACGCGCTTCGGCTTGCGCGCACGGTATTAGGTAGTTATGTCGATGAAGAAGGAAATGCGTTTCCATTTACCGCGCAGCTTTTTTCTTCGCTAAAGAGAACAGGAATCGAGGAAGCCGACCAGCGACTGCTGCAACTGTTGCAGCTGGATGTCGGCCCAGCTGACGTAGAATCGCCGGAGAAATAAAAAAGCCCTGGAGAAAGGGGAAGATCTCCAGGGCAGTAACGCCTTATCGACAGAGCGATAGGCCCCGCTCAGGGAGGAGAAGCGGGAGGTGACATCACATCACCTGAGCGTAAGAGACTTGTTTTTCTAAAAAAGTTCATCTTAGTTTTGAAGTTTTCAGGATTCATGCTGCCATGTCCAACCTACTAAATTCCGTTTCGTTTCCCGCCCTCCGTATGCGCAGAATGCGCAAGGACGCTTTCTCGCGTGCATTGATGCGCGAGACGGTAGTTACGTCTTCGGACCTGATTTACCCGGTGTTTATACTGGAAGGCGACAAGCAGCGCGAGAGTGTGGCCTCCATGCCTGGTGTCGAACGTCTTTCGGTCGACCTGTTGCTGGAAGTTGCAGCAGACTGCGTGGATTTGGCTATTCCCGTGATGGCGCTGTTTCCTGTTATCAATTCAGCGCTGAAAACGCCTGACGGCAACGAAGCTTCCAATCCGCAGGGACTGGTGCCTCGAGCCATACGCGAACTGAAGAAACACTTTCCCGAACTCGGCATTCTCACCGACATCGCCCTCGACCCTTATACCAGCCACGGGCAAGACGGTGTGATCGATGCCGAAGGCTACGTGCTGAATGATGAAACCACTGCTCTCCTCGTCAAACAGGCATTGACCCATGCGGAAGCCGGCGCGGATATCGTTGCGCCATCCGACATGATGGACGGACGCATAGGTGCCATACGGCAGGCATTGGAAACGGATCGCCATATTCACACCCGCATCATGGCTTACTCGGCGAAGTACGCATCGGCCTTCTACGGCCCCTTCCGGGATGCAGTCGGCTCCGCTACCAATCTCGGCAAGAGCAACAAGTCCAACTACCAGATGGACCCGGCAAACAGCGATGAAGCCTTGCGGGAAGTCGCGCTGGATATCGCAGAAGGCGCGGACATGGTCATGGTGAAGCCCGGAATGCCCTATCTCGACATCGTGCGCCGCGTAAAGGATGAATTCAAGGTGCCGACATTCGCCTATCAGGTCAGCGGCGAGTACGCGATGATCAAGGCGGCTGCGCAGAATGGCTGGCTGGATCACGACAAGACCATGATGGAAGCCATGATGGCCTTCAAGCGTGCAGGTGCCGATGGCGTATTGACTTATTTCGCGCGCGATATCGCACGTCTTCTCAAACAGCAACAATAGGACGGCGAGCCGTGGAAATTCTGCTGATCGGGGATCAGAGCGTCACCTCTGTTGATCAGGCGCCACCTTCACGCATTGCAAATACGTTTCTTTGGATAGACGCAACCCACGACGAAGTGTCGGCCGAGCCTGATGCGTGGCGGGCAGGCATTGCCTCGATGACCGGCACCCAGATCTACGACTTGCATCTGGCTGATATTCGCAATCTCCAGCATCCGTCCTACTTCGACTCCACCAGCGACTATGGCATGGTGGTCTTCCGCAAGCTCGCCCTCGGCCAGGTCTCCCCGGAGAATCAGGTATCGGAACAGACCGACAGGAAAATACCTCCTGCATTGAGCAAGCTCGCTACGGCACCGGTCACGTTCATCCTGACCGACACTGCCCTGATTACCGTACGCCCCAAAATCAGCCGCACCATCGATGCCACCAAAGCGCGGCTGCTGTCTTATCAGCCTTCTCCGAATTCCTATAGCAGCCGCCCTCCAGTGTCGCCGGAAGAACTCGCGCTGCGCCTGCTGAACGCGATGGTCGACCAGTACCTGGAACTGCGACAACCTCTCGGCGCGCAGCTGGATCGCTGGCAGCGCGCCCTGTTGAATCCAAAACGCCCCTTCAATGACTGGATGGCGCTACTCGATGCACGCAATGAGTTGCACAAGCTGGAGAGATTGTGCGAGGAACAGCATGATGCAATGCAGGAACTGCGCGACCATTTTATCGACACTTATGAAAATGCCGCCAATGGCCGCGCCAAGGACCTGCTGCTGGTACGTGCCAACGACGTGATGGAGCACATCAGCCGCGTGCTGAACCATGCACGTCGCCTGGAATCGTCGTTGGAGTCCGCGGTGCAGATCCACTTTGCCTCGGTATCCCACCGTACCAGCGAAACCATGCGGGCACTGACCGTCATCACCGCGCTGTTCATGCCGCTTACTTTAATTACGGGCGTTTTCGGCATGAACTTCGTTGAGATGTCATTGCTGAAGCAGCATGACGGTTTCTGGATCGCCATGACCCTCATGCTGGTCGTGCTGGTGATCGGCGTCATCGCCAGCCTTGCGTGGAAAGCGCGGAGCAACAAAAAAGCGCCCTGAGGCGCTTTTTTGTTGGGGCTATGCCGCTTACTTGTTCGGCTGCGGCGTCAGACGCAGGTAAGGCCGCGGCGCCGTAAAGCCTTTCGGGTACTTTTGCTTGATCACCGCTTCGTCCTGTATTGAAAGCGGAATGATCACGTCGTCGCCATCCTTCCAGTTACCAGGCGTCGCCACGGTATAGCCGTCGGTCAACTGCAGGGCATCGATAACACGCAGCACTTCATCGAAATTGCGGCCGGTGCTCATCGGGTAAGTGATGATCAGACGCACTTTTTTCTTCGGATCGATCACGAACAACGACCGCACCGTCATCGTTTCCGACTGGTTCGGATGGATCATGTCGTAAAGCCCCGCAACCTTCTTGTCGGCGTCAGCAACGATCGGAAAACCGACCACGGTCTTCTGCGTTTCCTCGATGTCCTTGATCCATTGCACATGCTTGTCCGCCGGATCAACCGACAGGGCGATGGCCTTGACGTTGCGCTTGTCGAAGTCCGCTTTCAGCTTCGCCGTCAAGCCCAGCTCTGTCGTGCACACCGGCGTGAAGTCGGCTGGATGGGAGAACAGTACCACCCACGAATCGCCCGCCCACTCGTGAAACTTGATTTTGCCGATCGAGCTGTCCTGTTCGAAATCGGGTGCGGTATCGCCTAAACGCAGTGTCATGTCATTCTCCTTTTATATCGATATTGATGCCTGATTAATATAGTGACTGCCTGTGCAACACTCAACGACAGAGAAGTTAGATTCTTATATGAATTAGCGTATAACCGTCTACGACTGCATCAATCCGCGATACCGGTCGCAGCAAGCGATGCCAGGAATTTTTCGGTTTTCTGGTAACCGATCACGCGTGAGCCTGGCACTTCATTGCCCTCGGCATTAAAGAAGATGATGCCGGGCGGGCCGAACAGGCCGAAGCGCTTTAGCAAGGCTTTGTCGTCTTCACTATTTGCTGTCACGTCGGCTTGCAGCAACAGTATTTTCCCGAGCTGCTGTTGCACGCGCGGATCCGAAAACGTGAAGCGCTCCATTTCCTTGCATGACACGCACCAGTCGGCGTAGAAATCCAGCATGACGTACCTGCCGCCGGAATTGGCCAAGGCGGCGTCAAGCTCGGCCACGGATCGCACCCGTGCAAACTCCACATGGCGGCTTTTCTCGCCACGCAAATGCGAGATTGGGGCCAGCACGTCCCGTGCCCCGATTGCTGCGCCAATAGCTTGCAGCATGCCAAGTGCGAAGAAGACGAGGCCGACGATCCTAGCCAGATAACCCGAGCGCTTGCTCATCAGCAAAAACCCGCCATACGCCATGCCCAACAGCGCCCATCCTGCCATCTGCCACTGTACGGAAATCAGCGGAGAAATCATCCACAGTGACAGGGCAAGCATCAGTACGCCGAAGAAGCGCTTCACCGTCTCCATCCACGCGCCGGCGCGCGGGAGAAGCGTTCCCGCTGACAGGCCTACCAGCAGCAGCGGGATACTCATGCCGACAGCCATGGAAAACAGTGCGCTTCCTCCGATCAGAACATCGCGCGTCTGACTGATATACACAAGCGATGCAGCAAGGGGAGCGGCTACGCAGGGGCCGACAATCAGCGCGGAAATTGCGCCCATCAGGAATACGCCGGCAAACTTGCCTTTGCTCTGCTTCTCCGAAGCCGTGACGAGGCGGGACTGTATCCATGCCGGCATCTGCAACTGAAACACGCCGAACATGGCCAGTGAAAAGATTGCGGTGATCAGCGCGAAGGCTGAAAGTATCCATGGATTCTGCAATTGTGCCGACAGGCCCTCGCCGATCAGGCCGGCAGCAATGCCGAGCGCCGTATAGACGACGGCCATGCCCAACGAGTAGCTGAGCGACAAAAGAAAGGCGCGCATCCTGCTCACCCCTTGTCCTTCACCTACGATGATGAAGGAAAGTATGGGCACCAGCGGTAGCACGCAGGGTGTGAAAGCCAGTCCAAGACCAAGCAGCATGAAAACCGGAACGATCATCAGAAGGTTCCCCTCCTTCAGATATCTGCCGAGGCGTCCTGTTTCACTGTTGTCTTGTCCATCAACGACGGAAGACCCCTGATCCACTGTGCTCGACACCAGCGGCGGTGCGGCAGACAAGGCTGCAGTGCCGGGATCAAGCCGGGCTGTCGATTCCATCGGCGCATAGCAGAGCCCTTTGTCAGCGCAACCCTGGCTGGTCGCCTTGAGAGTGAAAGGGCCAGCCGCATCCACCGGCATCCGGATGACGATGAGATGGCGGTAGGTCTCGACATCCTTGTTGAATGTCTCGTCGAACTTGATTTTGCCAGCCGGCAGCACGGCCTTCCCCAACACTGCGCCCTCTGCAAGGAAAGCAAAGGGTTCGCGATACATGTAATAGCCTTCTGCGATCCGATACGCGACCTCGACGGTTTTCGGATCCGCCATTCGCGCGGAAAATTGGAAAGCAACCTGCGGCTCGAGAAAGTCCTCCGCCTTCGCGACTACACCTGTTAATGCAAGCCATGCCAGCAGCAAGATGGCGGGAAAATGCCACTTGCCCGATACAATCTTTTGAATGCAGACGGCGCGCTCAATCATTGCCATTCTCTTTCGTTTCATTGTCCAGCCAGTCGAGATAGGCCGGCAGTCCCGCCACGATCGGCAGGGCGATGATTTCCGGCACCTCGTATCCATGCATGGCACGTATGGCTGCTTCCAGCGCCGGATAGGCTGATTTTCTCGACTTGATCATGATAGTCACTTCGTTCGCCTCTTCGATTTTTTCATCCCAGCGATACACGGATTGGACGGCAGGCAAGATGTTCACGCAAGCAGCAAGCCGCTGCTCCACGAGATGCCGAGCAAGCGCATGCGCGCTTTCACTGTCAGGCAGATTGCACAGGACGACGAGCGCCTCAGCCATATTCCACCTATTTCAATAATCGCCTGCGCGTCAGCACGCTGGCCAGATAGAACCCCGCGATGCAATAAAACGCCAGGATGAACAGATCGCGCAGCGGGCTTGAGGGCCAGTCGCCCAGCACCAGCGGACGAACCAGTTGCACCGCCGCTCCCAGCGGAAGCCACTGCGCAATTTGCTGCAGCCACTGCGGCAACTGCGCGGTCGGATAATAGACGCCGGAGACGAACACCATCGGCGTCAGCACGAGCGTGAAATAGTAGGTGAAAAAATCATACCCCTTGGCGAGAGCGTTAAAGACCAGGCCCAGCGAAGCGAAAGTCATCCCCACCAGGAAAAGTATGGGGAGCACCAGGATTGTCTGGACGTGCAACCCGATGCTCAGTGCGAACATCACGCCAAGGATGGCCACGCCGGAAAACATCGACTTTGTCGCTGCCCACAGCATTTCAGCGAGCACCACGTCATCCAGCGCAAGCGGTGCGTTCATCAGGGCATCCCAGGTCTTCTGTACATGCATGCGCGAAAATGCGGAGTAAAGCGCCTCGAACGACGCTGCCATCATCACTGACATGCAGATCGAACCGGAGGCCAGGTAATGAATGTATGGCACACCGTCAATGTGCTTCAGCAGGCTGCCCAAACCGTATCCGAAGGCAATCAGCGTGATCAGCGGTTCCGCAATGTTTCCCAGCACACTGGCCACCGCCAGTTTTTTCCAGACGAGGAAGTTGCGCCGCCAGATCGGCCAGAAGCGGAAAGAGAAGCTCGGAAGCGACCAGTGATGCATGGCTAGTCCCTCATCTCGCGGCCGGTCAGCTTCAGGAACAGGTCTTCAAGGTTGGCCGGCCGGTGCAGGTAACGCACGCCCTGTGCCATATGCAGGTCTGCAAGCAGGGCTCCCGTGTCGTTGGTATAACAGAACACTGTCTCTCCGCTGATTTCCATGCGCGCCGCATTCTGCCGGCCTTTTGCATCAGACCAGGCACGCGCGTTTTCACCATAGATTTCCACCACCTCGGCTTCTATATGGCGTGCAATCAGTTCACGGGGCGCCCCTTCGGCGATCATCCTGCCGTGGTCTATCACGGCAAGGCGGTCGCATAAACGCTCG
>JAQSWC010000066.1 GCA_029266815.1 Paucimonas sp. | reverse complement strand
CCTTTTTCCACCATCAACACATATGCCGCCGGAATTTTCCTTGCCGCCTCATTGCTCAGTGAAAGAGATTCGGTGAAAGTCTTCAAGGGTTGCGGCACATCCGAGGGCCAGGGTTGGCCGTCCAGCCACGGCGGCACCAGAAAACCATTCTTGATCATCGATTCAGCCCATGAACTGCGAGGGCCGAGAACGCCCATCACGGACTCGCCATCGTTAGGCACAAAGGCATCCAGGTAGACCAGTTTCCGTAATCGCTCCGGAATACGATCCGCGACGCCGCTGATCACCATGCCACCATAGCTATGGCCGACCAGCACGACACGATGCAAATCCTCAAACCTGATTGCGTTTACCACATCGTCGATGTGCGTACTCAAGCCCACTTCGGGCGTGCCGAGATGAGCACGCTCTCCAAGGCCGGTCAGTGAAGGACGATACACGTCAAAGCCTTTCGCTCGGAGCATATTCTCGATGCGCCGGAATGCCCAGCTTCCTCCCCAGGCGCCGTGCACTATGACGATCGTCTGCTTCTCAGGCTTGTCCGTTTCCGCGGGCGCAGCGAACGAGACCGGCGCTACCAGCAGACCTGCAATTAAGGCAAACAAAGTACGTCCCAGTGTCATGGTTTTCTCCTGATCTATTCAGTTCGGCACGGATTCTAACCAACGCCACGCCGCCACGCTTCAACGTTCACGCGCCCGGCGCTCTCCACGCAGGAACATCGCGAGGGCCACCGTCATGACCAGTGCACCCAAAGTGGATGTCCACATGAACCATCGCGCGCCCGTACTCCAGGTCGACCAGCTTCCGCTGGCTCCATACACGGCAAGTACGGCAAAGGCCAATCCATTGCCTGCAATCCCGCTGGATACAGCAGCCTGCGGAAAACCGCCACGGTCTATCTCCCGGATGCCGCACGCGTACCCGGCGAGCAGCGCAAGATACGCCGCTCCGAGCAACCGAGAGAACAAAAGAGGCTGTGGCAAAGGCAGGCCAAGTGCCACGAACCAGTGAGCAGGAAATGTCAGCAATGGCAGGCACCACAGCAGCGCAGTCACTACTATCTTCAACATAAGAAGATGACGCAATTCACGCATAGGGACGGGCTACCGGGCGGCCAGCAGGTTCTGCAATTGTTGTGCGATTTTTTTCGCACCAAAACAGCGGAATTTCAACACACCACCCTCGTGTTCGACAACGACGATACCCGTCATCAGGCTAAACTCTTTTTTAACCGCAGTGACCGCCGCAAGAGGCAGGTCGAGCGCCTCGATGCGAAGCGCGGCTTCGCCCTTCATGCGATTCGGCGCGAAAGAGAGGCGCTGGTCGGTAACCACCAGCCTGCCGCCAATCCACGCGCCGCTTTGCTTGGGCTTGATGAGGCGCGCTGCAGCGCCGGTTATGGCGGAATCGGAAAGGACGCTGATGTTGGCGTAGAAGGCATTGCACAGCTTGTCGATGCGGACGCCGGCACCCCCGTTTTTTTTCTGCGACCCGGGCCTGGTAGCGCCCTCCGGCATCGCTCGCACAGGCGGCACCTCGGGAAGATGCGACGCTTCAGCAAGCAATTGTTCGAGGCGCACGCGCAAGGTCCGGTCGCCGGTCGATTCTCGAATGCTCTTGGCGTGCTGTTGAATTGTCGCGACAATGCGGGCATGGTGCGTCAAGGGCTGCCCATACAGTTTGCAAAAATCCTGCGCATAGGCCAGCAACTCCTCAAGGTATGCAGTCTGCTCGGGCAGTTCTCCAAGCGGCCCGGTTTCCATGAGGCTGCGCGTATGAGTGAAATCGTTATGCTGGCGCAGGAACCGCACCACCTTCCAATTCCCTGCCTGGCTCAGATCGCGCATCTTCATCGAGGTCAGCTCGATCAGCCAGCGTTCCTCCAGATCCTCCGGCACGGCCGCCAGACGATAGGCGGCATCGGCACCTTTACGCGCCATGATGGACGTCAGGCCGTCGTGATCGAAAAACAGCTTGCGAGCTTCGACCAGGCGTTCGGCATCGACTTCATTTTTCATTATTCAATCCGGTTGGTCGAACAATAAACGGAGTTCCCGCATATCCTGCCACGATACGCCCCTGAGATTCCAGTTCATTTTTTTCCGGGGCGGATGCAACGCTCGAAACGATATCCCCGAACGGCCTCCCCGTCGAGAGCAAATTCCACCGGACTTGTCAGATAAGCATTCAGAGGGAGTGCGGCATGTGCGGCTGTCGTCAACAGAATCTCGCTTTCTTCGGCCAGATCCTCGCCCAATCTGCAGGCGATATTCACTTCGTCACCGAAAATGTCTTCATCATCGATCACGAGCGTCTTACCCCAGCCGATGCCGATACAGCCGCGCAGATCACGCTCGTCCGGCAAGACGGCATTCATGGCCTCGAATGCGCGGAAGATGTCGAGCGCAGATTCCAGTGCCGACTCGGCAGTAGGGAACACGGCGAACAGGTTGTCGGCTTCCTGCTTGATCACAATGCCGCCGTTGCTTTGCACCGCGGGGCATGCTGCGTCTTCCATTTGCTTGATCATTCCCAGGAAATGCGTAATGCCGAAGCGCGAGGTCAGGTTGGAAAAGCCGCACATGTCGAGCACCAGAACCGATACTTGACGCTCGAACAGCCTGCGAATCTCTTCGTCCACCGTTTCCGCGCGTTCGGCGTACTGGTTGCGCTCCAACAGCAACTCTTTCAGCCGCGCCTTGCCTGCTTTCGTATGTACCATCTGCTCTCCCGTTTCGTTTTGCGTCAGCCGCGCGGATGATGTTCTGCATGGAGTTTTTTCAGGCGCTCTCGTGCCACATGAGTATAGATCTGCGTCGTCGATATATCCGCATGCCCGAGCAGCAGTTGAACCACGCGCAGGTCGGCACCGTGATTCAGCAGGTGAGTGGCGAATGCATGGCGCAAGGTATGCGGCGATAGCGGTGCGTTGATGCCGGCATGAAGCGAATGCTTCTTGATCAGCGTCCAGAACATCTGGCGCGTCATTGCTCCACCGCGGGCAGTGACGAAGAGCGCATCGTCCACCTGGCTGCCGAGTATCGCCGGCCGCGCCTGCTTGAGATAGCGCTCTATCCAGGCACGGGCTTCCTCTCCGAAAGGCACCAGCCTGGTCTTTCCACCCTTGCCGGTAATACGCAACACACCCTCATTCATGCCGACTTCGATGGTCTTGAGCAGCACCAGTTCGGACACGCGCAAGCCGCTTGCGTACATCAGCTCAAGCATCGTGCGGTCACGCAGCCCCAGGGGCGTGTCCACATCCGGCGCGCCCAGCAGTGCTTCCACCTGCGCCTCGCTCAACACTTTAGGAAAACGCGGCGGCTGCTTGGCCGATTTCATCTTCAGGCAGGGATCAGTCGGGACGTGCCGCTGGCGCAATGCAAGCTGGTAGAAACGCTTCAACACGGTGAGGCGGCGGTTGGCGGAGGTCGCCTTCGTGTCCGCATGCCGGGCGGCAAAATACGCATTGAGATCGTCGGCCTGCGCCTCGTACAACGACCTGTCCTTTTCCCGGCGCAGCCATTGCGAAAAAAGCGCCATGTCGCGACGATAGGCTTCCAGCGTATTCTTCGCCAGCCCGTCTTCCAGCCACAGCGTGTCGCAAAATTCGTCAATCGCCGGATCGGACATTTTCATGGTCACAGCAGAGGCTGCTGTCCGAACGATGCGCCCTCGTGCTGCAGCAGCCAGCGTTTGACTCCGAGCAGGAAACCCGATGGGTCGGCGCTGTTGGCAAAGCCACCCAGTCCGGTGCTGGATGTAACACGATGACAGGGAATCACCAGAGGGAAAGGATTGGCGCCGCAGGCCTGCCCGACCGCACGCGGCGCAGAGCCAAGACGTCGTGCCACATCGCCATAGGTCAGCACGGCGCCGCGTGGAATCGACGAAATAATCTCCCATACACGGCGTTGGAAGGCGGTGCCGGCTTCAGCGAGGCGCATATCGAACGCATGATCGGGGTTGGTCAGATACCGTTCCAGTTCACGCGCGACTGCTTCCGAAACGGCATCTTCCGGCGCCTTTTCCGATATGCCAGGCGGAAGGTAAACCAGCTCACGTACCGACTGTCCCGAAATGCGGACACCCACCGCGCCGAACGGAGCGGGCACGACGGCGGAGAAGAGCATATCTGGTGTCGGTTTCATCGCGCTGATTCTAGCAAAGCACCTGTCAAACGGGAGACGATGTGGCCTGTCTTGCCAGTGCCCACTCAACATGTTCCCGCAACAGAGGAGATGAATCGGCAGCACGTGATTGCAAGGCCGCTGTTCTCATCTCGCCACCGGGCGATCCACCGGCATTGCCGAGCGCGACCGCTATGTTGCGCAGCCAGCGCTCGTGGCCGATGCGCCGCAAGGCGCTGCCTTCCGTGCGCCGCTCGAATTCTTCATGGCCCCAGGCGAACAGCTCGAGCAGGGAGGCACTGTCGAAACCATTGCGCACGTCGAAATCCGGAATTGAAGCGCGCTGAGCAAACTTGTTCCACGGGCAAACCAGCTGGCAATCATCGCAGCCCGCGATGCGGTTGCCTATCAGCGGACGCAGTTCTATCGGGATTGCACCCTTCAGTTCCAGCGTCAGGTAGGAAATGCAGCGGCGTGCATCGAGCCGATACGGCGCCACAATTGCCCGTGTGGGACAAGCAGAAATGCAGGCGTTGCAGGTGCCGCAATGTCCTTCCAGCGGCGCATCCACCGGCAAGGCCAGATCGGTATAAATCTCTCCCAGAAAAAACATCGAACCGGCTTCACGATTCAGCAGCAGGGTATGCTTGCCGCGCCAGCCGAGGCCGGCACGCGATGCCAGCCCTACTTCCATCACGGGCGCGGAATCGGTAAAGACGCGGTAACCGAATTCGCCGATTTCATCGGCAATGCGCGCGGCCAGTTTCTGCAAGCGGGAACGCAGCACCTTGTGATAATCCCGACCCCGGCCGTAGACGGACACGACGGCCGCATCCGGGTCGGCCAGCCGCGCATGCTCCTTTTCGCGCCATGTTTCCTCCGTATCGGAAGGAAGATAATTCATTCTCGCGGCAATCACCCTCACCGTACCGGGCACAAGTTCCGCCGGACGTGCGCGCTTCATTCCATGCGCTGCCATATAATCCAGCTCGCCATGCATGCCTTCGTTAAGCCAGGCACGAAGCCCTTCCTCGGCGTCGTTCAGGACGGCGTCCGTAATGCGGATGTCGGCAAATCCGAATTCCCTGCCCCATGCCTTGATGGTAAGGGCGAGCGCATCGGCGTCGACGGGAGATGTTGCTGAAAAATTCATCGGTTCTTTTGCGAGATGAAAACTTTGCACTATCGAAATGGCAAGAGCACATATTCATTCAAAATTCATTGTATTCGATGCAGGATTTCACCACTTATCTGAATGACGAAGCCGCCACGGCGGCTCTCGGCGCTGCATTGGCCCGCGCCCTTGCGCCAGGTCTGGCTATTCACCTCCATGGCGACCTTGGCGCCGGCAAGACTGCGCTGACGCGTGCGTTGCTCCATGCCGCCGGCCATCAAGGCCACGTAAAAAGCCCGACGTACACGCTGGTCGAGCCATATCGCATCACGCTGCAGGGTGAAGCCATCGAGGTGTTTCATTTCGACCTGTACCGCCTTGCCTGCGCAGAAGAATTCCTCGAAGCCGGTTTCCGTGAGCATTTCGGCAACCGCGCGGTATGCATCGTCGAATGGCCGGAAAAAGCGGAAGGCGTGTTGCCGTCGCCCGACATCATCGTCAAGCTCGACATTTTCCGCGAAGGGCGTGAGGTAGAATTGCGGGCATTGTCCGACGAGGGTAGTCAATGTCTCGAGCGACTGAAGTTCGCCTCACGCCTGTAGTGTCCGAGAGCCGCCGCACCGTGCTCAAGGCCGGTGGCACCCTGCTTCTTTCCGTGTTCGCTCCGCTGCCGTCCGCCGCTGCGCAGATCATGGCGGTACGCGTGTGGCCGGCGGAAGAATATACCCGCGTTACCCTCGAAAACGACACCAACCTCAAGGCCACGCATTTCGTGGTGAAGGATCCGGATCGGCTGGTGGTCGACATCGAAGGACTGGAACTTAACTCTACGCTGAAGGAACTGGTCGCCAAGATCCAGTCCAACGATCCGTACATCAAACAAGTGCGTGTCGGTCAGAACCGACCCGGCGTTGTGCGTCTGGTGTTCGATCTCAAGGATGAAATCAATCCGCAAGTATTTACGCTGGCACCGGTCGGAGCCTATCGGCACCGTCTGGTATTCGATCTTTACCCGGCCCATCCCGTCGATCCGATCGAAGCTTTGATTGCAAAGGGCGACTGGCCGCAGAACTCTCCCGCGGAACTGCCTCCGAAGCAGCCTGAACCGAACGGCGCCACGGCGCAAGGTCTGGAAGAAATGCCGATGCAGCTCACGCGTGTCATCACAATTGCAATCGATCCCGGACATGGCGGCGAGGATCCCGGTGCGATCGGTCGCGGCGGCAGCAGAGAAAAGGATGTGGTGCTGTCGATCGCTAAACGGCTCAAGGCGAAAATCGAAGAACAGCCGAACATGCGCGTGATGTTGACGCGCGACGGCGATTATTTCGTGCCGCTTCACGTGCGCGTGCAGAAGGCGCGCAAGGTGCAGGCCGATCTGTTCATGTCGATTCACGCAGATGCTTGGGTGGAACCCACCGCACGTGGCTCGTCCGTGTTCGCGTTGTCTGAAAAAGGAGCGTCTTCGACGGCAGCCCGCTGGCTGGCGAACAAGGAAAATGCCGCGGACCTGATTGGCGGCGTCAACATCAAGACGCATGACCGGCATTTGGCCAGCGTTCTGCTCGATCTCTCCACCACGGCGCAGATCAAGGACAGCCTGCGGCTCGCCAAAGCGGTACTGGGCGAAATCGGCGGCATCAACCGGCTGCACAAGAACGCCGTCGAGCAGGCAGGCTTCGCGGTATTGAAAGCGCCCGACATTCCCAGCATCCTGATCGAGACTGCTTTCATCTCGAATCCGGAAGAGGAAATGAAGCTGACCGACGAGTCGTATCAGGACAAGATGGCCGATGCGGTACTGCGCGGCGTCAAGCGCTACTTCTCCAAAAACCCGCCGCTCGCCAAGGGCCGCATGACTTAGAGCCTTTCCGGATATGGATGTCCGTGCCACTGGCCTTGCATTTTTATAATCACAAAATTCAACGATGAGTACCGGACGCGTTGCGCATTAGGCGCATAAGACCTTTTTCGCCGCCGATCGACGTTGCAATGCGGAAATCTTCTGTTACGATTTGAGGGACTTCGAATTCAACCTCCTGCGGCCCGCTTTGCATTCAAAAGCACGGCATGCCTGCCGGGGCCGCAATGCATGACAGGATAGCGCCCGATGACGCAAGCTGAAGCCATCAACTCCAATGCCGCAACCGACGAAGCCGGCAATGCCTCGCGCGAATTTCTCGCTTTCACCCTGGGTAAGGAAGAATACGGAATCGACATACTCAAGGTGCAGGAAATCCGCGGCTACGAAGCAGTGACCCGCATCGCGAATGCGCCCACTTTCATCAAAGGGGTGATGAACCTACGCGGCATCATCGTGCCCATCGTCGACATGCGCCTCAAGTTCAATCTCGGCACACCGACCTACGACCAGTTCACTGTCGTCATCATCCTCAACATCGGCGGCCGGGTGGTCGGCATGGTGGTTGATAGCGTGTCCGACGTCATCGGCCTAAAGTCCAGCCAGATCAAGCCCGCGCCGGACGTGGGTACTGCCCTCAATACGGACTATCTGATCGGCCTAGGCACCATCGACGAACGCATGCTGATCCTGGTTGAAATCGATAAGCTGATGCTGAGTCCGGAAATGGGACTCAGCGACCACGTACAGGCGGCCTGAAAACGGCGCGCCCGCAGGGAGGCGGCGCGCGGCGGCCTTTTGTCGGGGCACCACCTCACACACGATTACGGAAAAAGAACAGGAGGCGGAACATGAAGGATCTGAAAATCAGCATGCGCTTGGGTATAGGCTTCGGCGTAGTGATAGCGCTCATGCTGATCACTATCCTGATGAGCCTCATGCGTTTCGGCACGGTGGCAGAAGTGAACGAGCGCTTCGTGAAGAATGATCTCGGCACCATGGAGGCCACGCATTCCATCGGCGAGGCGGCACGCGAAGACGCGC
>JAQSWC010000065.1 GCA_029266815.1 Paucimonas sp. | reverse complement strand
ACTACGGAGGAAAAGCGATGAAAGTATTGCTCTGGATAATCGGAATCATCTTTCTGATCGGCTTGCTGGTCGTCAGTGGTGTTCTGAGTATGATTTTCTGAGAAAAGTATTGCGCGGTTAACGGCAATATTGTGATTGCGTAGGGTGGGTTAGGTGAAGCCGTAACCCACCCACCTCCATTTACCAATCAACGCGTAATCGGCTTGTATCGAATCCGCTTCGGCTTTGCACCTTCCTCGCCCAGCCGCTTCTTCTTGTCCGCTTCGTATTCCTGATAATTCCCGTCGAAGAATACGACTTGCGAATCGCCTTCGAAGGCGAGGATATGCGTTGCGATGCGATCGAGGAACCAGCGGTCATGTGAGATCACGAGCACGCTGCCCGCGAACTCGAGCAAAGCATCTTCCAGTGCGCGCAGGGTTTCCACGTCGAGATCGTTCGACGGTTCGTCCAGCAGCAGCACATTGCCGCCCATGAGCAATGTCTTCGCCAGATGCAGCCGTCCGCGTTCGCCGCCAGAGAGGTTGCCGACGATCTTTTGCTGGTCGCCGCCTTTGAAGTTGAAGCGGCCGAGATAGGCGCGCGCCGGCATTTCGAAGCGGCCGACGGTGAGGATGTCGGCGCCGTTGGCGACGTCGTCGAACACCGTCTTTTTATTGTTCAGGTCGTCGCGCGACTGCTCGACCAATGAGAGCTTCACGGTCGGTCCAACCACTACTTCGCCGCTATCCGGTTTCTCAATACCGGCGATCATCTTGAAAAGCGTCGATTTGCCGGCGCCGTTCGGGCCGATGATGCCGACGATGGCGCCGGCCGGAATACGGAACGAGAGGTCATCGATCAGCAGGCGATCGCCGAAGGCTTTCGACACGTTCTTGAATTCGATGACTTCATTGCCGAGGCGCTCGGCCACAGGGATGAAGATCTCCTGCGTCTCGTTGCGCTTCTGGTATTCGTGTTCGGAAAGTTCATTGAAGCGCGCGATACGCGCTTTGCTCTTGGCCTGACGGCCCTTTGGGTTCTGGCGAACCCATTCCAGTTCCTTCTGGATGGTTTTCTGGCGCGCAGATTCGGACGATTCTTCCTGCTTCAGGCGGGCTTCCTTCTGTTCCAGCCACGAGCTGTAGTTGCCTTTCCAGGGGATGCCGTGGCCGCGGTCCAGTTCAAGAATCCACTCGGCGGCATTGTCGAGGAAGTAGCGGTCATGGGTGATGCCGACCACAGTGCCGGGAAAGCGTTGCAGGAATTGCTCCAGCCATTCAACCGATTCGGCGTCGAGGTGGTTGGTCGGTTCATCGAGCAGCAGCATGTCGGGTTTGGAGAGCAGCAGCTTGCAGAGCGCGACGCGGCGCTTTTCACCGCCTGAGAGCACGCCGATCTTCGCATCCCACGGCGGCAGGCGCAGCGCATCGGCGGCCATTTCGAGCTGTTGGTTGAGCGTGTTGCCGTCGGCTGCAGCGAGGATCGATTCCAAGCGCTGCTGCTCAGCGGCGAGCGCGTCGAAGTCGGCATCAGGTTCGGCATACGCCGCATACACCGCATCGAGTTTGGCCTGCGCTTCGAATACTTCACCGAGCGCGGATTCGACCGCCTGGCGCACCGTCTGCTCCGGATCGAGCTGCGGCTCCTGCGGCAGGTAACCGATGTTCAGGCCCGGCATCGGCACGGCTTCGCCTTCGATTTCCTTGTCGATGCCGGCCATGATTTTCAGGAGTGTCGATTTGCCCGAGCCGTTGAGGCCGAGCACACCGATCTTGGCGCCGGGGAAGAAGGAGAGAGAAATATCCTTGAGGATCTGGCGCTTCGGCGGGACGATCTTGCCGACGCGGTTCATGGTGTAGACGTAGTTGGCCATGGCTGCCTGTATGACTGAGAGTGGACGGACAAGCATCGCGCGCAGAATGTCTTTGCGCGCGATGCGAAGGCGCACATTATCCCATGTATGTCGTATGTCTCGTAGAGGCGTGGAGCGGGCTTTCCCGCTGTTTCGGAACGAGAAAGGCTTTACCGTTTTGCCGGCGCCCGTCGGGCTACGATCAAGCCCTCCAGCGAATACAGCGCGAGGGCAATCCAGATGGCTGCAAATCCTGCGATACGTGCGCCATGAAAGGGCTCATGATAAAGCCACACGCCGATCGCGAGTTGCAGCGTGGGTCCAATGTATTGCAGCAGGCCCAGCGTCGACAATGGGATCGTGCGCGCACCGGCGGCAAACAGAAGCAGGGGAATGGCGGTGATCGGGCCCGAAGCAAGCACCAGCAGTCGCTCCGCCCAGCTTGCGTCCGCGACCGCATGCTGGCCGCTTGCGGCGAGAAGGGCGAGCCCGCCGGCAGCGAGCGGAAACAGCAACGCGGTCTCCAGTACCAGACCCTCGAGCGCGCCAAGCGCCGCTGTCTTGCGTAACAGGCCGTAGCTGCCAAAGGTGAGAGCAAGGGTCAGGCCGATCCATGGCGGATGCCCGGCCTGCCAGGTCAGCCAGGCGACGCCGGCGGCAGCGAGGGCAATTGCCGCCCATTGCGTGCGCCGAAGGCGCTCATGCAGGAAAACATAGCCGAGCAATATATTCACCAAGGGGTTAATGAAGTAGCCGAGGCTTGCATCAATCACACGGCCATGGTTCACCGCCCAGATATACATCAGCCAGTTTGAAGACAGCAGCAGCGCGCTGGCAGTGAAGCCGGCAACCACGCGCGGCTGCTTCAGCGCAGGCAGAATCCAGCGCCATTGACGGCGGACAGCCAGCACCAGCGCCACGAATGCCAGCGACCACACTATGCGGTGAAGCAGGATTTCCAGCGGCGGAATGTTCTGCAGCGCCTTGAAGTAAACGGGAAACGCACCCCAGAGGAAATAGGCGACGGCCGCCTGGATAACGCCGCGGTTCAAAGTGTTCTCCGGAGCCTGATGAAAAGTGGGTGTTGTTTGGCAGCGCCTTGTCCGGCCTGGATTATGACGAGGTTTTGCCGGAACAGCGAAACGTGCCGGCCACGTCTTCAGACTTCGGCAAGCATTACGATCACTGCGGGCGACGGACCGAGAAGTTTAGTCAGCCTGGGAGCCGGTGGCGATGTCGTCGAAGAAGAATTCGGCAGAATCGTTCGATATTTCTGAACTCAGCAATCCATTCTGTACCAGCTCATCGTAGTAGCAGACCTGGTTGCGGCCGTTGGCCTTGGCGTAGTACAGCGCCTGGTCAGCATGGCCGAGAATGACGACCGGCGTTTCGCTGGAAATGCTGGAAAAGCCCACGCTGACCGTAACCTGTCCCACTTGCGGAAACACATGCTGCTCTACGGTAGCTCGGAAACGCTCGAAGATCTTGCGCGCGTCTTCCAGCGTGACGGAGCGCAGCAGGATCACGAATTCCTCGCCGCCGAAACGAAACACGCGGTCCTGCGCGCGGAATGAGGCACGCAATATGTTCGCCACCAGGATCAGCACCTCATCGCCGTACAGATGACCGAACTGGTCGTTGACGCGCTTGAAGTGATCAATGTCGACGACTGCCAGCCATTGTTCTTTCGTGGGCTGCAACAGGCGCCGGTCCGGAGGGTCGTGCGGTACTGATTCGTGCCCGTGAGCGCCCGACACCATGCGCGAGAAATTCTCGTCGAAGGTCTTGCGGTTCAACAGGCCAGTGAGCGAATCGCGTTCGCTGTAGTCGAGCAGACTTTGATAATTGCGATAGACACTCAGCACGCCTTCGATCAGCTTGAGCGACTCTTCCGTGAAGGCCTGAGGCTGGCTGATCATCAGGCAAGTGCCAACCTTGTCACTGAGCCAGATGGGAAACCAGAGCACATGCTGGCCGTCCCCAGTGACTTCTTCCTTGCTGGTGGCGCGGTTCTGCATGCACCAGATCAGTTGCGGGAAGTTGGAAATCGGTTCGCCAATCAGCTCGGCATCACTGGGATCCTCCACCGGCGTCACCTTGCCGTTGCGAACTGCCGCACGCTGGCGCAAGAAGAGCTCGTCGCGAAAACGGAAAATCTCGTAAGTGCGCACTTCGTTTGCGCCTACCAACTGATGCAGCGCAGACAGCACGGAAACATCGAGCAGGGTATGATCCCGGTGCCCGGTGATTTCCACTAGATGGGAAAGCAGAGTCTCCATGGTTTGCTGCTGCAGCGCTTCCCTGGTCGGGAAATGTTCATTGGAGGCTTTCGGCATTGCAAGCGAAACACGAGCGCACACTTATTTATCCTTTATGAGTTTTGGCCGCTGGCACCAATTCAGAGTTCAATCTACTGTTTTTATTTCGCCGAAGCCGCTGTCTATTCTATCGGAACCCGCTTGTTTGCCCTAGAAATGTTGCTGAGTATCAATCAGAAGTTTTGCATTAAAGTCAACATTTTAACCTTATAAATTACGGCAACGTATACCTCCAGTTAAAAAACTTCCTTCTGGTTAAGGAAACTATGAGTTTCGAAATTCACACCGCTGATTACTCTAATGCCATTCATGCAAAGGCACTGATCGCGTTACTGGACAGCTATTCGCGCGATCCGATGGGTGGCGGCAGGCCACTCAATGACTATGTCGTCTGCCATCTGGCCGAACGCCTGTCGACATTTCCTACCGCTTTCGGCGTCATTGCTTTTCATGACGGCGAACCGGCAGGACTGGTGAATTGCTTCGAGGGCTTCTCCACATTTGCCTGCAAACCGCTCGCCAACTTACATGACGTGGTTGTAGAACGTAAATTCCGTGGAAAGGGGCTGGCGTTTGAGATGCTGCAAAAAGTGGAGACACTGGCCCGCGAAAGAGGATGTTGCAAACTCACGCTTGAAGTATTGGGAAGCAATGAAGTGGCTCAGCGACTTTATCGCAAGGGCGGCTTTGGCCCGTACAACCTAGGCGAAGGAAACGGCAATGCGGAACTCTGGCAAAAGCGTTTGGCCTGATAAGTTCGTGCGGCAAATTTAGCGATGATTCAATTCTGGCATGCAATAACCAGCCTGGGCGACAGCAATGTGACCTTGCCTGCGGCTGCAGCAATCTGTTTCTGGTATATCGCCGGAGGAACAGGAAGATGGGCAGTTCTTTGGATGGCGTTGTTCGGAGGCGCGCTGTTTCTGGTCGCTGCGTCCAAAATTGCTTTTCTGGGCTGGGGTATCGGTGTGCAAAGCCTGGACTTCGCGGGTTTCAGCGGTCATGCGATGCGTGCGGCCGCTGTCTTCCCGGTCGCGTTCGGTCTGCTGGCAGGAAAAGACAGGCTGATACTGCGCGCCTGGCTATTCGGAGGCGGAACGGTTTTGGCTGCGGCAATCGCAGTATCACGCGTCGCGGTGCATGCACATTCCATATCGGAAGCCGTGGCGGGATACCTGCTAGGCATCGCGGTAGCCTGGATTTTTTTCCGTGCTGCGTGCCGCCACCCGTATCCAAGCGTCAGTCGCTGGATCGTAGCGGCAGGATTGTTCGCGGTTGTGCCGGCCTCATTTTCCAAACCGGCGCCGACGGAGTACTGGCTGCGCCACATTGCCGTCCAACTTTCAGGGCGGGAGAAACCGTTTACACGGGCGGAATGGCACAGGCAGACACGCGCGAAAAAGGCGGGTCAGGGCAATCTCAACTCGAATATCGCTCCGCCGCCGGGATGATCGGCAAGCGAAACCGAACCCCTTCTGCCGTTTCTTTCATGAGCTTCCGCAACTGCGCGGCATAGCTCCATGCCAAGCCCGGTGGACGGTTTCGCTTCGGCCGTGCCAAGACCCGGGCCATCGTCCCGGACGCAGAAAATCAACTCGCCATCCTTGCCGGTGCAGCCGATTTCGATCGAGGATTTCGCGAAACGGGCAGCATTGTGGATGGCCGATTCCATTGCCAGGCCGACCAGATGCTCATCGAAAAATCCCAATGCCGGCATAGAGTCTGCGCTTAACACCGGCATGATTGCAGCGTTACGGTGGTCACGGATCAGTGTTTTCAGGAAGTCTTCCACTGGCACCGATTCGACATGCGCATGCAGCCCCAATGACGAAGCCTTGTACAGAGTAAGAAAGGCAATCAGCTTTCTTCGCAACCCAACGCATGCGCGATGGGCCTCTTCGGCGCCTGCCTTGTCGGGTTCCTGTGCCAGCGTTTCGAGACGTCCCTCGAGTTCGCCCAGGACGTTCTTGACGTCGTGGAGGATGATGGCGGAAAGTCGATTGTCCAAGTCCGGGTCTGGGGAAGTGATGGGGTGACGAGCTAATTTTTTCGCGCGACGCGGCTGAGCGTCTCGCGCAGGAAACGGTACATCTTGGCGACGCGCTCGCTGCCGGGCATCAGCGTATCCAGCTTGGACAGGTAGCTGTTCACCTTTTCAACGTACTCGAGATTCAACCCTTTCTGGCTCATCCACAGCAGATGAAGCTGCGCGGCCGCGAGCAGGACACCGGTGTTCTCGGGCAGGCGCTGCAGCGCGCCCTCCAGCTTGGCAAGCGATTCATCGAAGTGCGCCTTGCGCATGAGCACGTTGGCTTCCTCGACAATTTCCATCACAGTGTTGACCGCGTTGTCGACGATATCCGCCGACAGGGCTTCCTTGCCGCTGTCCTTGAGCACCTTGCGCGCGAGCGACACCAGCTTCTTGTTTTCGTGGTCCGACTGTACCGCGCTCGACAGAATGGCCGCGCCCTCATCGTCGCGCCCCAGCGCAAAGGCCGCTTTCGCCAGCGCCAGCGTGGCAGTGTCAGCCCGGGCATCGCCCGCAATTGCCTTGGCATCCTCAAAGGCCTTGCGGGCGGCATCCAGATTGCCGAGCCGGACATGCGCCTGCACCTCGATGGCTGCCTGTGCCCCGGCGAATGCATTCGAGTCGCCGTACTCCTTCGCCGCGGACGACAGGACTTTCAATGCGAGATCCGCGTCGCCGGTATCCACATGCACTTGCGCCAGCATCAGCGCATCGCTGGGCTGGCTGGTCAGCGATCCGCGTGTATGCGACAAGGCCTTGTCGAAAGAATCCCGCGCCTGGTCCAGGTTGCCGGTACGGTAGGCGACTTCACCAACCATGCGGCTGCGCCGCGCCGAGGGCACCACCTTGTACGACCGGTTCAAGGCTTCCAGCGCTTCCTGTTCATTGCCTTCGTCTTCGGCCAGTTGCGCAAGCAGGTCGTAGGCGACCACATACTTGGCGTTTTTTTCCAGCACCTCAAGCACGTTCTTCTTTGCATCCTCCGCGTGTCCGAGGGCATGTTCGCAGCGGGCGACGCCCAGCTTGGCCCACACCAGGTCGTCACGTATCGACAGGGCCCGGAAGTAAGCCTGCTGCGCGTCTTCCGCGTTGCCCAGTTCAAGCAGAGCCCTGCCCTTGATGCGCAGTACTTCCAGCGCCCACTTCGGCTCTTGTTCGAGTATCCGATCGCATTCGCTGATCGCGCCGGCGATGTCCTTGAGTTTCAGTCGCCCGTTCACGGTACGCAGCGCATTCTGCCGGTCGAGCAGACGTTCGATGCGGTCGGCGATCTTGGCGCCCGTCAGCGGTTTGACGAGATAGGCGTCGGGTTGGAATTCTGCAGCGCTGGCTACCAGATCGTAGCTACTCTCCGCCGTCACCATGATGAACATCGTGGCCGGCGAGAGAATGCCCTGTGATCGGCCGTATTCGAGAAGCTGCTGTCCGTCGGTTTCGCTGTTGAGGTTGTAGTCGCAGAGGATGACGTCGTAGCTTTCCTGGCGAAGACACTTGATTGCCTCGTTGGCGCTCGAAGCCTGGTCCACCGAATTGATGCCGAGCTGTCCCAGCTGGTTCCGCATGTTCTGCCGCATGGCGGCTGAATCGTCGACGACGAGAGACCGCAGTTTGGCTAATCGCTGGTTAGCAATTGTAGGCATGTGGAGTTGTGTCGTCGTCAAGAAGCGGCGGGTTTACGAAGACCGATTCACCAGGCATTTGGAGCCTGTTGATGAAACGGCCTGCAGCGGATTATGCAACACCTTGTTGAAAACTGCGCCATGCTTTGCCCAAGAAACGACATTTGCCGAGAGGGCAAATTACCCGCTTGACGCACGAGGTGAATTACTTAAAGATTGAAGAACTAAAAGCAGAGCGCATCGGCGTTGATTTTTTCTTAACGGTTTAGCCGAGGCGCCAGCGGGGGGACTATATGACGCGCTTTCGCATCCGAGCGTATGACATCGTGCCGGACATGCCGCTGGCATGGGACGTTATGGACGAAG
>JAQSWC010000064.1 GCA_029266815.1 Paucimonas sp. | reverse complement strand
CCTTGCGCGAGGTAATTGCAGTCAGTTCCACTTCCGGATGCGCTGCGAGCAAACGCAATAGTTCGACGCCGGTATAACCAGTGCCGCCGACGATTCCCACCTTGATCATGTCTCTTCCTTGAATAGCAGTGATAGTTGATGATTTTAACAAGCGGTGCGCACTTCAATTGTTTTGAGCCGCACCCTCGCAATAAATGCTGCAGAAATAAAAAAGCCGCCAGGCGAAACCCGGCGGCTTTCGGTGTTCTGAAACGCGGATCAGCGCTTGGAGAACTGTTTCGCGCGGCGTGCTTTACGCAGGCCGACTTTCTTACGCTCGACTTCACGTGCATCGCGAGTGACGAAACCGGCTTTTGCCAGTTCCGGCTTCAACGTTGCATCGTAATCGATCAGCGCACGGGTGATGCCGTGACGCACTGCGCCCGACTGGCCGGACTCGCCGCCGCCGTGCACATTGACCATGATGTCGAAACGCTCGAGGTTGTTGGTCAGTTCCAGCGGCTGACGAATCACCATCAGGCCGGTTTCGCGCGAAAAGTATTCAGCTGCCGGCTTGCCGTTGACGACAATCTTGCCGCTGCCTGCCTTGATAAAGACGCGAGCCACTGCACTCTTGCGGCGGCCGGTTCCGTAATTGTAGTTACCGATCATGTCCGTTCCTTAGAGTTCGAGTGCTTTGGGCTGCTGGGCAGTGTGCGGATGCGTCGCATCGGCATACACTTTCAGCTTCTTGATCATCGCGTAGCCGAGCGGGCCTTTGGGCAACATGCCCTTGACTGCCTTCTCCAGCGCGCGACCCGGAAAACGCTCCTGCATTTTCTGGAAATTGGTTTCGTAGATACCGCCCGGATAACCGGAGTGGCGGTAGTACTTCTTGTTCAGGCTCTTGGTGCCGGTGACGCGCAGTTTGCCTGCATTGACGACGACGATGAAATCGCCGGTGTCGACGTGAGGAGTAAATTCCGGTTTGTGCTTGCCGCGCAGTCGGAGTGCCACTTCGCTGGCAACACGTCCGAGGACTTTGTCCGTCGCGTCAATCACGTACCAGTCGCGCTGTACCTCATGGGTCTTAGCGGAAAAGGTTTTCATGATGACTTCCTAAAAAATGAGTGAACTGCCCGCATGGCGGTTCCGGAATCGATGCTCTGCGCCGGACTCGACCTTGTTGTTGAATTTCCCCGGGCAAGAAGGAAAGCCGCAAATTATAGCGTTTTCAAGGACTTGGCGTCAAATCGCTCTTGGCTTGCATTCACGGCACCAATTCGCACCAGGCAGGCTTCCGCCCGTCGAAAGCCGAATTACAATAGCGGCTCCCGAAACCCGACCTCTACCTGACATGGAATGCACAGTACGCTGGACCGGACTCTCCGGCATGACCTTCGTTTCCGAAACCGGATCCGGCCATCTCGTCACCATGGATGGCGCGCCGGAGGGCGGCGGCCGCAATCTGGCTCCACGCCCGATGGAAGTCCTTCTCTCGGGAACCGGCGGCTGCACTGCCTATGACGTTGTGCTGATCCTGCGGAAAAGCGGCCAGGATATTCGCGGCTGCGATGTAACCCTCAAATCCGAGCGGGCCGAAAAAGATCCCAAGGTCTTCACTAAAATCCACTTCCACTTCGCCGTGCGCGGACGTGGCCTGAAGCCGAATCTGGTCGAACGGGCGATCAAGCTCTCGCATGAAAAGTACTGCTCAGCCTCGATCATGCTGGAGAAGACGGCCGAAATTACGCACTCGTTTGAGATCGTGGACGACCTGTCGGACGCTCCCGCGGCATAAGGCAACGATGAAGTCGGGTCGGACATGACTTGCTCCGGCTGCGAATATTTCACAAAAACAACATTTTCACGGCATCTTATCCGGACATGCACCGGGATGATTGCCCTCGCCCCTGCTTTGTGCGGAAATAATCAGCACAAATAGATTTCATAAAACTGCGAGGGGAGGCAATGAAAAAAATTGCATGTGGTCTGGCTCTGACAGGCATTGCGGCCAGCGGAGCGGCAAACGCGCAAACCAGCCTCACTATTTATGGCCTGCTTGACGCCGGCGTGCAGATTTCCAGGTTCGGCAATGGAACCCAAACCGCCCTTGCCAGCGGCATGGCGGACGGCTCCCGCCTTGGTTTCAGAGGAACTGAAGATCTTGGCAACGGCTACAAGGCGATCTTCAATCTGGAAGGAAGGATTGAGCTGGATACCGGCGCCAACAGCAACGGCTATCCAGTCCCGTCAAACATTGGTCAGTCGCTCGCCGCTGGCTTGCCGACCGGTTCGGCGACTTCACTTGCCCCGGTGCTGCAGCCTGCCAAGATCGTCAATCCCACCAATTCGCTGTTCGACCGCACGTCGATGGTCGGCCTGGCCACACCCTACGGCGCAGTCATGATGGGACGCCAGTACACGCCGGGATACGAAGTCCTTGCCATATCCGATACCTTCGAGGCCGGCACGGCAGCGGGCTGGGGCAGCATCACTGGCGGCACCGGCGGCTTCCTGACGTCCGGCATGTCGATACGCGCGAACCAGAGCGTTCAGTACCGGGTTCAACTGCCGAGTGGTTTCAGCGGTGCCGTGATGTACGGCTTCAACAATACCGGCGCGCTGAACCTTTCCAGACATTTCAGTGGCGCGAACCTGCGATACCAGCGCAACGGATTCAATCTCGGTATCGGCTACAACAGCGAAGACGACCAGTCGGGCAACCGATCACTCACGTCATTCGTCGCAGGTGGGTCCTACACGTTCGGCGATGCCAAGTTCTTTGCTGGCTACATGACGGCGAAGAACGACCACTCTGTGCTGGTAGCCTTGCTGCCGCAACTGAGCCCGAGCATCACTCCCGCCACGGCGGCAGTCATCGGAAGCAATGCGCGACTCGACATGCGGAGCTATACGGCAGGGATGCATTACAAGATTGGAAGCGGACGCATCATGGCGTCGATCGGCAAGACCAACAACCTGCTCCTGCCGGACACAGATGTCACGCTATTCGGCCTGGGCTACGATTATCACTTGTCGAAGCGCACCGACATGTATGCAATAGCCACGCGTGCCGCCAATGAATCTAATGCGCAGTACGCCTTAGGCGGCGCCGGTTATGCAGGAGGATTCACAACCCGGCCGGGAGATGACGCCACCGCGCTGCAGCTCGGAATCCGCCACAAATTCTAATGTGGCAAGCGACAGCAGCATCGAAAATTAAATGTAATACGCCGTGGTCGTCATTACTTTCGCCATGGCTTTCATGGCCAGCCGCGCCGGCAAGGGCGGATGCACGGAGCCAAGCGCATCCGCCTTGGCTCCATGCTCGATTTCGTCCGAGCGCATTTTTTCCACGATCACCCGCGACTTCAGATCATTATCGGGAAGACGGGTCAGGTGCCCGGTCAGGTGCGATTCGACCTGACGCTCGGTTTCAACCACGAAGCCCAGGCTGCGCGCGTCCCCGCCAAAACGGGCAACCACCGCGCCAATCATAAACGCGCCGGCGTACCATAGCGGATTCAACAGGCTGGGACGCGAACCCAGCTCCGTCAACCGCTCGGCCGTCCATGCCAGATGATCTTCCTCTTCCAGCGCCGACTGCGCGAATTGGCGGCGGGCGTTCTCGTCTTTCGCGAACTGTCCCTGTGAATCGTAGAGCGCCTGCGCGCACACTTCGCCGACGTGATTGACCCGCATCAGGCCCGCACTTTTTCTGCGTTCGGCGTCCGTTAATTCAAACTCTTCAGTATGCCGAGCCGGATTGTGGCGCCGGGCCTGCGCAATGCCGGCACTGAGCCGCAGAAGCTTGTCGAAACCAAGAATCAGTTTATCCATGTCGCTTTCCATTTGCGTTTGAATTCATGTCGAAGACCGAATTTTTTACATTAAGCGCTGCAACGCACAATTCATATTCATTTTTCTGTGTCATCGATTTTCTGAGAGAGAAAAGCCATTGCACCGCACCAATAACATCACTTGAAAGTGATAAGAGACATATGAATTTCTTATACCCGTTGCGGCAGTGCGACAAAAGTGTGAACAAAGTACATCAAAGTACATTTATTACAAAAATGTTTTTGCTGTCGACAAGGATATTTGATGAAATTCTCATATTGCCTCTCGGCAGTTCAGCAATAACAGTTTTTTGTTCTTCCGCTTGAACCAGCCGTCAGGCTAGAGATTTTTGGAGCTTCAAATGAAAAAGTCCCTGCTGGGCGTTACGTTGTTGACTGCATTTGCCGGCACCGCTTTTGCGCAGAACGCAGTCACCATTTACGGCGCTGTCGACGCCGGTGTTTCGCACAACCGAGGCAGCAATGCAGCCGGCACGGTCAACGGGATCGACGGCGGACTCCATTCTCCCAGCCGCATCGGATTCAAGGGCGTCGAAGATCTGGGCAACGGCCTTTCCGCCATTTTCACCCTGGAAAACGGGTTCAAAACCGACGACGGCACCATCGAGAGCACGCCGTCCGGCCGCTTGTTTGGTCGCCAGGCTTTCGTTGGGCTGCAGGGCGGTTTCGGTGCACTCAAGCTCGGCCGCCAGTATACCCCTCTCTATAACGCCACCTCAGTCATCGATCCGTTTGGTGTCGGTCTTGCCGGAGACTACACGCGCCTGATTTCAGTGGGGGCGGGCCCGAGTGGCCGGCGTGTCGATAATGCTGTCACTTATCTCACGCCGAACAATCCGCATGGCTTCAGGCTGGAGGGTTTGTACGGTTTCGGCGAACAGGCCGATAATCACTCCCGGCTGCGCGAAATCGGCTTCAATGCTGCCTATGCCAGTGGCCCGTATTACCTCGTCGGCGCCTATCACAATGCAAAAGATGCTACCGGGCTGATTGCAGGCAGGAGTACCGCTTTTGGCGGGACTTACGCACTGGACGGAGGCGTCAAGCTGTCCGGCCTGTATCAGATCAACAAGAGCGGCTCTTCCATCGATACGCGTGACTGGCTGGTCGGCGTGACCACGAAATTCGGCGCCAATACTTTTATGGCGTCCTATATACGTCACATCAACAAGGCAGTGACCGACGCCGATTCCTCGCAGTTTGCACTCGGCTATGCCTACGCCCTTTCCAATCGCACAAACCTCTATACCTCGATCTCGCACCTGACGAATGACGGCAAGGCCAGCTTGAGGACCGGCGTGGCGGGCGAGAGCGACAACCAGGTCAACGCCGGTATTCGTCATCAGTTCTAATCGGTTCTGAATAACCAGTAACAAAAAGGACGCTTCAAGCGTCCTTTTTTCAAACCGGCAGGGATGAGATGTTTATGTATTCTTTGCACGAGGCGGGCGGAACACGGCCCTGTCGGCGTAGAACTCTTCATCCTGCCCTTCGCACCATCCGGGCAGCCCAAGCACAGGCAGCGGCGTCAGCCGGCGCGCATGCAGTGTCGCGTCAAGCTGGCCGGCCAGGGCATGGTCGAGCGCTTCCATCTGCAGCGCAGAAGCAGCCGACACGGCAGCCTGCTCCGAAACGATAATCCAAGCATGGGCGGTTATCGCCTTGTAGGGCTTCACCAATTTTTCCATCAGCGCATGCCCGAACAAAAGTACCAGGCATTCGCCGCTCTCGAACTTGCTCCGCTCGAGCATGAACAGCTTCTGCCAGTCATGCGCCCGCAGGGCTTCCGCCATTGACGGGTCAGCAGTGATGAACAGCGCCGCGTTTTCATCAAACAGGGTAGCGGCATCCCGCAATGCACCGCGCACCTCAACTCGACCCGAGGCCTGCTCTATGGCTTCCCATTGCAGTTGGTTCAAGCGAGCCTTCGTTCGTGGGAAGGTCAGCCATACCAACGAATTGAAGAAATCATGAAGATTTTCACGCGTGGGGACGGTTCCCGTATTACTGATGAACGCTTCATAGGCCACGCCGCCCGGCAAGTCGCGTTGTTCTACAAACGATGTCGGCAACCCGCGATGATTACGCAGTTGTTGCCGAATCGCCTGCAGGTTCAACGCCTCGCGCCAATCAGGCCCCTCAAGAGCGAGCTCGGCAGCGGGCCGCAAATGCCGCAGCCACGGGCGACCCCAGTCAATCAGCTGAAGAAAATTCCCGGGCATTGCAAGGCAGAGGCTTCAAGAGAAAAATAACTCAGGCCAGTTTCCATTCCAGCGCTTCGCCGGCATTAAGCGGCACAATGTCGAAGTCGGCAAAGGGAAGCGATTCGGGCAGTATCCAGCTTTCGCGCTTCAGCGTGACGGTATCGCGGTTTACCGGCAATTCGTAGAACGCCGGCCCATTACGGCTGGCGAAGACCTCCAGCTTGTCCAACGCACCGGCACGATCGAAAGCCAGCGCATATAGCTCCAGTGCATGCAGCGCCGTATAACAGCCGGCGCAGCCGCAGGCATGCTCCTTCGCCCCCTTCGCATGCGGTGCCGAGTCGGTGCCGAGAAAGAATTTTTCGCTGCCGGAGGTGGCGGCCGCGACCAGTGCCTGCCGATGTTCCTCGCGTTTCAATACAGGCAGACAATAGTAATGTGGACGTATGCCACCTTTGAATATTTCATTACGGTTGTACAGCAGATGATGGGCCGTGATGGTGGCGGCCAGCCCTTGGCCGCCTTCGGCGACATACTGCGCCGCTTGCCGGGTGGTGATGTGCTCGAAGACGATTTTCAATTCTGGCAAATCCTTGCGCAGCGGCTGCAGTACGCGATCGATGAAGACCGCCTCGCGGTCGAAAATGTCGATGGCAGAATCCGTGACTTCGCCATGCACGAGCAAAGGCATGCCTACGGCTTGCATGGCCTCCAGCGCTTTCCGGCATTTGGCCAGATCGGTGACGCCTGCGTCGGAATTGGTCGTCGCACCGGCCGGATACAGCTTCACGCCATGCACGAAGCCGCTTTCTTTCGCCCTTCGGACTTCGTCCGGCGTCGTATTGTCGGTGAGGTAAAGCGTCATCAACGGCTCGAAACGCACCCCGTTCGGCAAGGCGGCAAGAATACGGTCCCGGTAGGCGCGCGCCTGCTCCGCAGTTGTCACCGGCGGCTTGAGATTGGGCATGACGATCGCACGCCCGAACTGCCGCGCGCTATGCGGCAACACGCTGGACATGGCCGCACCGTCGCGCAGATGCAGGTGCCAGTCGTCGGGACGAATCAGGGTGAGGGTTTGCGGAGAAACGGCAGCAGAGTTTTGCATGGCGGATATCGTGGCTCGGATATCCGCCATTTTACCGTCAACGTCGCGTAGCCAAGCGCATTACGGATACAGTCCGCGCAATTCGCGCGCCTGCAGCACACGTGTGCAGCCGACGATGAAGGCCGCTGTTCGCAGCGACACCTTCTTCTCCATGGACAGATGCCACACGGCAGCGAATGCGTCGCGCATGATGCGCGTCAGGCGCTGGTTGATCTCGTCTTCGGTCCAGAAAAAGCTGGAGAAATCCTGCACCCACTCGAAATAGCTGACCGTTACGCCGCCGGCATTGGCAATTACGTCCGGCACCACCATGATGCCGCGGTCGCGCAAGATGTCGTCCGCAGCCGGCGTGGTCGGGCCGTTCGCGCCCTCCAGCACGATCCTTGCGCGTATGCCGTTGGCATTCGCTTCCGTGATCTGCTGTTCCAGCGCCGCCGGAATCAGTACATCGCAGTCCACGCTCCAGAACTGGCTACGTTCCTTGATTTCGTCTGCGCCAGGAAAGCCGGCAATACTGCCAGTTCTACCAATGTGTTCACTAAGTGCCACCGGGTCGATGCCGCCTTCGCGATAGAGCGTACCGACATGATCCTGTACGGCGACAACACGCGCTCCCGCTTCATGAAACAGCCGCGCCGCTATACCGCCCACATTGCCGAAGCCCTGCACCGCCACGCGCGCCTTCTTGATATCGAGCCCGCATTTCTCCGCCGCCTCGCAACCGACCACGAAAACACCGCGGCCTGTGGCATCGCGCCGTCCCAGACTGCCGCCCAGGGATACCGGCTTCCCCGTCACCACGCCTGAAATCGTGCTGCCCTGATTCATGGAATAGGTATCCATCATCCAGGCCATGATTTTTTCATTGGTATTTACATCGGGCGCGGGGATGTCCTTGGTCGGCCCGATCAGCATATTGATTTCGCTGGTATAGCGCCGCGTCATGCGTTGCAGCTCGCCGTTGGACAGCATCTGCGGATTGACGCGGATACCGCCTTTGGCGCCGCCCCTTTTCCGGGTCCTCGCGAGGTATTGTGATGAATGCGGTAGCCTTCGAAATGCGCAATCGATCCATCGTCGCGCTCGATCGGCACATCGACGATCAGGATCTTCTTCGGACGCTTGAGCGTCTCCACCCAGCGCGCGAGCGAGCCGAGATAAGGCGTGACACGGTCGATCTGCTCGAGATACACACCCCACGGACCGATGCCGTGCTGCATGAGATACGATGGAATTTCGTGCTGGATCGACATGATGGCGTCTCCTTGAAAGTGACGTATTTCCCGATTTGCAAGATGCGCGGACTGTCATGATGCTGATGTTATTAGAGCGCACGGCAAGGTTCGGGGCAAGCCAGAGAAGCAAACTCAGCTGAACTTGTACACCTACGCAACAGCGGTGACTCCGTCATCCTCATCGCGCTCCGGCGACGCCAGGCGTTCATCCCTGCGCGCCTGCTGCCTGGCCCACATCTGAGCATAGACGCCGTCTGCGTCCAGCAACTCGGCATGGGTGCCCCGCTCGACGATGCGCCCGTGATCCAGCACCAGTATCTGCGCAGCATCGGCAATCGTGGACAAACGATGCGCAATGACGAGGGTGGTCCGGTTCTTTGCGATTTCTTTCAACTCGGCCTGAATTGCTTGCTCGGCCTTGGAATCGAGCGCAGAAGTCGCTTCATCGAAAATCATGACGGCCGGATTCTTCAGCAAGGCACGTGCAATTGCCACCCGCTGCTTTTCTCCGCCAGACAATTTCAGCCCGCGCTCACCGACGGATGTTGCATATCCGTCCGGCAGCGACTCGATGAAATCGTGGATATGGGCCGTCTTCGCCGCCGCCACAATCTCTTCCTTGCTTGCGCCCGGTCTGCCATAGGCAATGTTGTACTCGATTGTGTCATTGAACAGCACGGTGTCTTGCGGAACGATACCGATCGCGTTACGCAGCGAGGACTGCGTAACCTTCCTGATGTCCTGGCCGTCTATCTCGATGACGCCGTTCCCCACATCGTAAAAGCGATACAGCAGGCGCGACAGCGTGGATTTTCCGGATCCACTGTGGCCGACCACGGCGGTGGTGGTCCCGGGCCGAATGGTGAAATCGACGTCGAACAGCACTTGCCGTCTCGGCTCATAGGAAAATTCCACGTGCGAAAATCTGACCTCCGCTCCGTGCAGACGGAGGGCTGTTGCTCCTTCAGCATCGCCGACTTCACGATGCTGATCCAGCAAGGAAAATAGTCTTTCCATGTCAGCCAGGCTCTGCTTGATCTCGCGATAAATCACACCGAGGAAATTGAGCGGAATGTAAAGCTGAATCATGAAGGCATTGACCAGCACCAGTATCTGCGCAGCATCGGCAATCGTGGACAAACGATGCGCAATGACGAGG
>JAQSWC010000063.1 GCA_029266815.1 Paucimonas sp. | reverse complement strand
CGCTGCATGCGCGAGAAAAAACCGATGTTCAGTTCACGCGCTTCATCCGTCAGCAACCCGCATTGTGTTTGAATGCCGGCTGCGCGCAGTTTTGCCAGGCCTTGCCCCGCGACCAACGGATTCGGATCTTCCACCGCTGCCACGACCCTGCCGATACCGGCTTTCACCAGCGCATCGGCACAGGGCGGGGTTCGGCCATAGTGGCTGCAGGGCTCGAGGGTCACGTAGGCTGTGGCGCCGCGCACATCCTGCCCGCGGCTCTCCGCGTCTTTCAACGCCTGCACTTCAGCATGCGCCTGTCCGGGAGGCTGGGTCCAGCCCTCTCCGATCACCGTGCCACTGCGCGCGATGACGCAGCCGACTCTCGGATTGGGGGTGGTGGTAAACATGGCGTGGTGCGCAAGGCGCAAGGCGCGCTGCATCGCCTGAATGTCATCCGCAGAGTAGACGGAATCAGTCATCTAGAAATATTTTTCCGCCTGAGCACAAAATTTTGAGCGGATTAATTGCCTACATATTGCGAAAGCACCGCCGCGCAATCGGAGTTGAGGTCCGTGAATTGCACGCCAGCCCGGTAACCTTCGGTAGGCGTGCTCATGCAGTGCGATACCCTGGCACTGACATCGATCTGATGCAGCTTGGAGCCGACCGCCATTTCAAAGGCGACGCGCACTTCATGTCCGACATCGAGCTGCCGCAACAATCCCGTCAGACCCATGCCGAACCTGCCCACGTCGGTCGTTTTCACCGTCATGCGCATTCCTCCCTCCATGGTAAGCACCGCTTTTACGCGCAAATCCTTGCGCTGCGACTGTCTTTTATCCACGATGTCTCTTTCGTTTATATTTTGCCGGCGCGATCCAGGCGCGGTCATTGCGCCCTCCACGACGGCATGGCAGGACTTCAACGCTACTCTAATGTTTATTTGGCGTCAACGATGCCGGTGCAGGTGTTGTCGTTCACGGGATTGCAGATGCGGGGCCGCCCAAGGAAATTGATCTTGATGCGCCTGATGTGAGGCCCGAGCTGGAACGACATCGTTCCCGATTGCGTCGAGTAGTCGCTAGTATTGGTCCGGCTCCTGCCGCTGGAATTATAAGAAAGATATTTTTTCGACGAATCGGTGAAAGCCGAAGTTACACGGATGTCTTCCGCCACCGGGCCGTGCGAGAAAACCACGCGCTCGCCCTTGTCGGGTCGCTGGTTGTTGTTGGCATCAATGAGAATGATCCAGCCTTTTTCCCAGGAGCGCCCATCGGCGGGAACAAGGTCAGTGCGCGCTCCTTGCTGCATAGCCGTGCTTCGCGCAAGATTGACCGATGCCATGAAATCATTGGCGGCGGCAGTCAGGCGCTGGTTCCGGATCAGGTCGGAAAACGCGGGCGCACCCAGCGCGGTCAGGATTGACACGACGGCAAGCGCCACCATCAGCTCGGTCAAGGAAAATCCGAATCGGCGCATGTCAGTTCCAGTAATGCGCGCCGCTGCCGGACGCTTTGCGCAAGCCGTTACTCGTCAAGGAAAGATCGCCGCATGACTCGTTCCTCGCGGCGGCGCTCACTCTCTCGGTGCCGGGACGAGCAGTAATCTCTAGGCATGAACGCAGTCCCTCACCGGCACAAGCCTCTCCGCTGATCTCATAATAGCTGGTCTCCGGGCGCTCGCCCGAGTACCACTTGAAACGGCGAGCCTCCGCCTCGGTTGAAGCAGACGAGAACGCGACATAACTGCCATGCTGCGAGTAATATCTTTCCTGCTGCTGCATCAGTTTCATCATTGCGGCCTTAGCCTCCGCACGCCTGGCTTTGTTCACCACCTGCTGATAAGAAGGATAGGCAATGGCGGCGAGCACTGCGGTTACCAGAAGCACGGTGACAAGCTCGATCAAGGTAAATCCGTCGGCGCGCATCATCACTTGCCGTCCTTCGAAGGCAGGCGCAGATCGGTCCAGTTGGACAGCTCCTTCCAACTGAAACGTCCTGCCGGGACAACATACTCAAAGGATGCCGCTGCGCCGGTTTGAGACATCACCTGCACCCCGCCGCTTCCGGCGGCAAGCACCGCGATCCTCTTTTTAACCATGCGTTGCGCAAACGGATTCGGTCCTGCAATCCGGTGTTTGCCGACATCCATCACGACCGGATGCGCAGACAAATTCAAAGGCAGCACGGTGCCGGTCTGTTTTCCGGCAGGGGGAAGACCCCGCAGGATATCGATCACATAGCTTCTGCCGCCCCGGCGGTCACAGGCATCTGCGCCGGGCGACACGGTATGAAAGTATATTTTTCCGTCTAAAGCCACAGCAGCCGAGATCATCCGCTCACCGCTTTTGCCACTGCCGGGAAAATCGAAGAACCAGCCGTGTTGCGACGCGTTCGACAAATCATATGGCTTTCCTGTCAACGCAACCGTGTCACCCTCAAGCCGAGCAGTTCTTCGGTCCAGCGTGCTACGGTTCAGCACTGCCTGTTTGTCGATGCGGTCATGAACCGCATAAAACGACTGCAGGGCGAAATTTGCAGGCATGACGTCCACCTCCTCAAGAAGCTGGCCCGTGCCGAACAAGATCAGGTACCCGCCGGGCGCGAAAACCACGCGCAGCGGAGCGGTAATGGGTTGAGGCTTGCCGTAGTCATCGCTCGCACGAAACAGAATCTTGGGCGCTGTCGCGCTCTTCCATGGAGCAGTGCCATCGAACGTGAGCCGCCAGACATGCCCTTGCAAATCAGCGACATAAAGGTAGCGCACCTCGCCCTCGCTGCCGCTGACCACTGCGGGCATGGCAGCGCCGCTGGGCAGGGACGCGTCCGTAACCGGCAAACGAAACTTGAAGTAGTTCTGGCCCAGGGTCCACCGGTCCGCCGGCGACTTGTCGAGGGAAAGAAGAAAGACGAAATTGTCGCCGGCAGCGTTAAACCTGTCCTTGCCGTCCTGACGGTAATTGTTATAGCCGCTGGAAACGACCGCAAAATACCGGAATTGCGATTTGCCGTCCTTCATTGCGTACCTGAACTTCGCGACAAGCGGCTTGCCAAGTATGTGCCCGATGTCGGCATCATCTTCATCGGTAAATTCCCACAATGCGCCAAGGCCGGCAGCAAACCGATCGGGATCGGTGACATCCAGAGCGAACACTCCCTGCGAGCCCGCGCCAAGCGCGCTCACAAGCACGGTGGACCAGCGGCCTTGGATATTAGCCTCGGTGATGGAGATACCGCCATCGACGAAAGGTTCGTGAGAATACGCAGGCGCAGTCAGGTTCTTAGCCCGAGCCATTACTGCGTTTGGCAAATAGGCAAACAGTTCCCTGCCATCTTCTGCATCAAATGCATGCAACATGCCGTCGTTTGCACCCACGTAGACCGCATGGCGTCTGCTGCGATGAGCATCAAGGAATTGCTCGTAGCTTTTCCCACCCATGAGCGACTTTGGCACGCCGACGTAAACTGCCCTGCTATTGACGATGTCACCAAGCAGGGTATCGCGTGCGCGAAACAGGCCCCCTGCTTTTCCCTGTTCATGGCTGCGGTCGCCGCGAAGATAATTCACACGAAGTTCGTGCAGGTTGGATGCGCCGGTTTCAGCAGCTTGCCGAAGCGATGCCTTCTGTGCTTCGCTCAGATACGCTTCGTAGAACGGCACAGTCTGAATGCTACCGTCGGAATACCGCTTGCTGGTATAAATAGACCGCGCAGCCACGCCACCCGGCGCGGCAGACGCTTCGGTCAACAGGGCGCCAGCCTCCCATTCCGGTTGCTGCGCGACGCGTATCTCTCCATCTTCTTCATTGACATCAATACGGAATTTCCGCAAGCTGCCGCCCCAACGCTCTGTTGTAAAGCCCGGGACATAGAGATATGCACTTCCCGCGGCGACTCGCGAAGCGGAGACCGCTGCCTCGGGTTCCAGCAACGTTTTTTCTTCCGCACACACCATCAACGGACCTTGCGACAGTTTCAGTTCGGGCGGAGCGGCATTCGCGAACATCACTGTCACAAGCAGAACAGCGGACGCCGGACCCTTCCCCAACAAACGCCGAATCCGGCATGGAACGCATAAGGCTCTAGCCATGCTCATTCCGCCTTGCGATAGAAGCCTTGCAGCGCAACCTGCGTTGTGCCCTGCATGCCGGTGCCGACCGCTGTAACGCGGTAAAAATAGGACTCGTCCCCGGCCTCGGCACTTTCGCCGGCACCCGCATAGCGTCTCAGCTCGACAATATAGCCGGGCCGTCGCGCTGGCATACCGCCGCCCTGTGCCGGGAACTGCTTTTCGGTAAATCGTCCGTAAGGAACGGCACCGCGTCCGCTTTCATCCATGAAGTCCACGCTCCGCCATACCGGCGGCTTTCCAGGCGACGCAGGCAAGCAGATGCCCATGGAGTCATCGTCATCATCCATGCCGCATCCTGCATTCTCGTTAAGGTCCAATCCGTTGAACCCATTTGCCGAGAATCGGTCGCTTCGTGGCAAAACAAAATCCGGAAGTCCCTGGATATCCAGTTCAGCATCCACCAGTGCTGCTTCGGCCGACTGGAAGGCAAGCTGGCGGTCGCGCCCGCCGCGCGCCGATTTAGCCCCTTGCAGTGCCGTCTCGGCAGCGGATATTCCGAGCATAAGAACCACGACCAGCATCAACAGGCATACGATCAGCGCTGCGCCGTGCGCATGTAATGTGGAGCGAAGCGGCTTCACGAAATGCTCCGCCGGGTGCTGTTCCTCAATTGCACTGTCGTGGAAAACAGCTTGCGTAGGCGGTTCCTGGTCTTTGCCGGTAGATCGCTTTCTCTGATGGTCGTGCCGGCGTCTTTCAGCCCTGCGCTGCCGGCATAGTCCGCGCCGAATAGATCGTACCGAGCCTTTACCTCATCCTCCCTCACTCGTTGTGCGCCGCGCAGAAGAACGGATATCTTGATCGACACTACCTTGTTCCAGAAGCTCCTGCGCTGACGGTCCAGAGATCTTTCAGCCGCGCTTTCCCCTTCAGGCACTATTCCCTGATCCAGGATATGGACTGACGCCGCATTCACGAACCGGTTCGCGATGCCGTCATCGTCGATGTCGACGCCGTACAACACCTGAAAGGATTCAACGCCCCGCGCGATGGCGTCCGCAGACCAGCTTGTTTTACCCATGTATTTGCAGCGCAGTTCGGGCTCGCCGGATGAATCGACACCGACGAAGAAAACGCTCCACGCACGATCTCTTTCGGCAGTGCTCTGCGTCGATGGCGCAGCAACCCCGAATCCCGCGCAGTTGAGCACCGTGCCGTCACCGTTCGTGCCCGTACCGGAACCAAAATATCGGACAGCCAGCACGTCGCTTCCGTTGGAAACGGCTTTGACAGGGCTTTCAATTCCCGGCGTCGTTTCCTTCAAAGTGCTTGCGTCGAGACCGGTGATGGATGCGCTCCATGGAGCCGCGGCAACGACGGGCGCTTCACTGACATCCCAGTTTTCGTGCCCCGCCTGGCGGATTGCGCGCGAAATCCCCTCGAGCACAAACCTCCCCTGCTCATCAATTCGTGAAATTTCGTCCTGCGTGACATAGCTGGTTTTGACTGCGCTAAAAAGCGAGGTGGTAGCGATGACGACGAACATGCCTATGGTCATGGACACCATTAGCTCTACCAGCGTCACTCCTTGCTTATAACGGATCGGCCGGAAGCCGAACAGCGGGCGGGTCATGGTGCCGCCACTTCCGCAACCAACACCACGGCTGGAAGGAGTAGCGGCCGCTTATCCTGCTCACTGGCTTCTCTACCTTTTTCGCTCCATGCCAGCTTGACCACGACGGGCGCCGTGTCTTCATCTGTACATTCCCACACATAGCGGCGCTGCTCGAGGTCATAAGGCGCCGCATCCCTGCAGACGACCGCCCGCGCGGAAGGCAGGGCGGCAGCCACTTTTTTCTTCCATTCGCCTATGTCATAACTTGCCAGCGTAGATGCATTGCAATCGGAAGAAATGCCGGAACAGGAAAACTCCAGTTCAGACTCGTCGTGGTCAGCTTGAAAATCGATACCCAGGAAGGGATTCGATGCCGCCGCCATTTGCACGGTATTGGCCCGCATCTTCTCAAGAAGCTCTTCCGCCAGTTCAAGCGCCGCGCTTTGATGCCCGGCATCCTGAGTTGTCTGCAAAGCATTCAATTGCATGCCGGCGACGCCGGTCACGCCGACAGCCAGCACCAGCAGGGACACCAGCGTTTCCACCATCGAATATCCGCCAGATGTATTTTTCATTAGCGCGCTCCTTCCTCCAAACGCATAAGAAGATCTACAAATTTTTCAGGCAAAGATGTCCCTGCGCGCCGCGTGAGCGCGCCATGCCGGTATGCCTTTCAATTTCTTTCCGATCGGACTATCGTCCGCCGGCAAGCGGTGTTTTAGGGGGTCGTCTTGCGCTCTTGTCCTACTTCCGCAATCGCATCCTGAAACTCGGTCACGTCTTCAAAGCTCTTGTAGACCGATGCGAAACGGATATAGGCAATCTTGTCCAGGCGCTTGAGTTCGCGCATCACGAGTTCTCCGATATGGCCGGAGACAACTTCGCGAGCGCCGCTGGAAAGCAGCTTTTCTTCAATGCGCTGGATGGCGGCGTCAACCGCTTCCGCCGAAACCGGGCGCTTGCGGAGGGCAAGCATCAGGCTACCGCGGAGTTTTGCTGACTCGTAGTCGGAGCGACTGCCGTTCTTCTTGACAACGACCGGCATCGAAAGCTCGATCCGTTCGTAGGTGGTGAAGCGCTTGTCGCATTGCGCGCAGCGCCGACGCCGGCGAATGCTGTCGCCTTCCTCCGACACTCTCGTATCGAGGACTTGGGTATCTTCATGATGGCAGAACGGGCATTTCATCTGAAGGGCAACGCATTCAAAGGCGTAAGGGAACACAGCAGCGCATCCGATAATTTGAACGCGCCAATTCTGTGGCTATTTACTGAAAATCAAAATCCCATGATTATGGGGAATTACATTTCCGTTGCGATTTTGTCGGCAGCCTGTCAAGACTGCCGACTCGCCTTACTGCATCAAGCTGCGTAGACGGGGAACGCGTCAGTCAGTTTCTTCACTTCAGTCTTCACGCGCTCGATGGTAGCAGCGTCGTGCGGATTGTCGAGCACGTCCGCGATCAGGTGCCCGACCTTTGCAGCTTCGGCCTCCTTGAAACCGCGCGTGGTCATTGCCGGGCTGCCCAGGCGGATGCCTGAAGTGACAAAGGGCTTTTCCGGATCGTTGGGAATGCCGTTCTTGTTGCAGGTGATGTGGGCCGAGCCGAGAATAGCCTCGGCTTCCTTGCCTGTCAGCTTTTTCGGACGCAGGTCGACCAGCATCACATGCGATTCCGTGCGCCCGGAGACGATGCGCAGGCCACGCTCGATCAATGTTCTTGCCAGTATGTCGGCATTCTTCACCACCTGCGCCTGGTATTCCTTGAACTCGGGCTGCAGCGCCTCCTGGAATGCCACGGCCTTGCCAGCGATGACGTGCATCAAGGGGCCACCTTGTAGACCCGGGAAGATTGCCGAATTGATCGCCTTTTCGAACTCCGCCTTCATCAGGATCACACCCCCACGCGGGCCGCGCAGCGACTTGTGAGTGGTCGAGGTCACGAAGTCGGCGTAGGGAACCGGGTTCGGATAGACCCCGGCAGCAATCAAACCGGCATAGTGCGCCATATCGACCATGAAATAAGCACCGACTTCCTTAGCGACTTTCGCGAAGCGCTCGAAATCGATGCGCAACGCATAGGCGGAGGCACCGGCAATGATCAGCTTGGGCTTGTGCTCGCGAGCTAGTGCTTCCATCCTGTCGTAGTCGATCTCCTCTTTCTCATTGAGGCCGTAGGAAACCACGTTGAACCACTTGCCCGACATGTTCAATGCCATGCCATGCGTGAGATGTCCGCCTTCGGCGAGCGACATGCCCATGATGGTGTCGCCCGGCTTCAGCATCGCAAAAAACACGCCCTGGTTGGCTTGCGAACCGGAATTCGGCTGCACGTTGGCCGCTTCGGCACCGAACAACTGTTTCAAACGGTCAATCGCCAATTGTTCCGCGATATCGACGAATTCGCAGCCGCCGTAATAGCGCTTGCCCGGATAGCCTTCTGCATACTTGTTGGTCAGTTGCGAGCCCTGCGCTTCCATGACGGCAGGCGACGTGTAATTTTCCGAAGCGATCAGTTCAATGTGATCCTGCTGGCGCCGGTTTTCCTGCTGGATCGCTGCCCAAAGATCGGGATCGACCTTGGCAAGAGTGTGGTCTTTAGAAA
>JAQSWC010000062.1 GCA_029266815.1 Paucimonas sp. | reverse complement strand
AATGGCTTAGCGTCGATATTTCATGTCTTAAAATCCAAACATCTGGATGAATTTCGGCTTGAGCATATAATGCCATCATGGACCTTTTAGCCGATGTGTTACGCCAATCCGGCGTCAAACCCCGCATTCTCGGCCAGCGCGTTTTCAGGACGGCGATGGCTGTGCAATTCCCGTGCGACAAAAGCTTCGGCTTTCACGTCGTTACGCAAGGCAGGGCATTCATCCATACCCCTGAGCATGATGAAGTCATTGAGCTCGGCAGCGGCGATGTCGCATTGATGGCACGCGGTTGCAATCACATCATCTCGATCGAGAAAAAGCTGCCGCGCAAGATTCTGGATATCGACGAGGCGGCGCAGTTGAACGACACCTCTACTGACGCGACCAAGCCTCTGCTCAGCATTGTCAGCGGCGCCTATCAAATCTGGAACAAGCCGGTGCATCCGTTCTTCGACGAACTGCCGCGCTGGTATGTACTGCGCGCAGAGGAAGTCGGCCGCTTCGATCAGGTGGACTTGGCGATCAACCTGCTCGCCAACGAAACGGTAAAGCCTGACATCGGCTCGGAAACGATGACGCAAGCGCTGGTCGACATCATCTTCACGCAGATCATCCGCAAGATCATCGCGCAGCAAAACGCCAACCCGCAAACCTGGAGCCATGCGCTGCACAATGCGCAGATTCGATCGGCGCTCGAACTGATGCATGCCGATTGCAGTTACGAGTGGTCGCTCGACGAGCTCGCCAGACGCGTCGGACTCTCCCGCGCCGGCTTCGCGCAGAAATTCAAGGCCGCGCTCGGCTCGCCGCCGCTGCAGTACCTGACGACACTACGGGTGCAGAAAGCGATGGATCTGCTGTCGAATACTTCCGACAAACTGGAAGTCGTATCGCAAGCCGTCGGCTACAAGGATGCCTTCGGTTTTTCCAAGGCATTCAAGAAAATGACCGGCGTGCCGCCGAAGGAATTCCGTAACCGGGATCGGGAAGAGAAGGAACTAACCTGGAGATTTCAATAGCGATTCAAATTGGACGTGTCCGCTTCTGAATAATTGAAGCGAACCCTTCCTTGCATATAGCGGCCGCTCAGAAATCGTAGTGCGCCCCTGATATCAACATCGAAACCGTGAAGTGCCTTTGAAGCACTTCACGGCGCGCCATCATAGTCGCATTGCTATTGCGGTGCGTTGACGCCGCTTGAAACCACCTTTCGGCAAACATTAGTCGAAGTGCAAAGGTAAAGCGCCTTTATTGCTCCTGAGTAAGTTGTCGTCGTAGTGGTGCCTGGCGGAGGCGGATAAGGCGTGGAGTGAGAGTAATTGTAGCCATACGACAGCGTGCCCTGCTTCTCGGTGCCACGGGCAATTTCCACTCTTTCCGCGGCCGGCTTCCAGTGGCTTTCGTCCACATGTTTCCAATAGGCGATTGCAGCAGCGCCCTGCGTGACGGACCAGGTAATGGTCACATTGCGGGATCCGCTCACGCCCATGGGGGCGTTGCATTGTGTCTCTTTATACGTGCCACCCAGTTGAACCTGGCTGAACGGGTCGGCGACGGTTCCGACAACCCAAGCACTTCCCACTGTTCCCGGCACTTCCCCTTTTGTCCACCATTTGGCCTTGTACAGCGTGTTCTGGTAGTTCGTCATTTCGCCAGCGTAATAGACCTGGCTTGACTGCCAGGGCTGCGGCATTCCGCTCGCATCTACCGTCAGCTTCCAGACCTCGCCTGCACTGCTGCCAGGTGCATTACCCTGTGTCCACCACCGTGCCTGATACTCCAGGCCGTTGTGCTGCACCAATTGCCCTTCCGTATAGGCCTGGGAGACGCTCCACGCCGGTGCGGTAGAAGGCGCTTTGGCCGGCGCCTGCAGCTTGAGAGTGGTAGCCGGCGGGGTATAACAAGTTGCGTATGCGGGCACTGCCAGTGGGAACAGCAGGGCTGCCAATAAATACGGACTACAGTTTTTTTGTTTTTTCATGATGGTCCTTGAATAAAGTCGGTTCTGTCGTAACAACGAATGTCAGCGAAAGATAGGGATGAAGCAGAGGCTGCAACGTAGCTCAGTACCAGGTTTGCGTTTTACCAGGTTTGCGTTTCAAGAGACAAGCGCATAAAGGCATAAGCAGAGCGACGCAGACGGCCCGTGTCCGTGCTGACAACGAACTTCAGGCTGCGCAGGTAACGGCAGCATCAAAGCGGCAAATCGGGCTAAAAGGCGCTGTGCAGCGTCATGGATGTGTCTCCTTGAATGATTGTTATTGGCATCAATGGCAGCAATATCTTGAAGGCAGTTTCTATAGCTCGCCGGGAAGGATTCTAGCCCAACAACCGCTGAATGAATGCGGTTTCAGCATGAGCGGGCTTGCGGCCCTGAGCAATATCAAAGAAAACAAAAAGGTTTGGATGAAGAAGATGTGGGTGTAAGAGAATAAATAAGCGAGTGATGGCTCAATCTGTTTGTTCTTCGTAGCATTTAAAGCTCTTCAAGCTATGCGGCGCTGCTGAACAACATGATGAGACTTCAGTGCGAAAACATAAAACGAACTGGTTCGACTGAATTTGTCAGCTCAACATATTCGAGCCCTGCCCCTTTAATTTTCCTGGAAGGTACTTTATGAGTTTGATGAAACTTGTATCACCCATCTCTGCTGCCTTGCTGTGTATTGGCTGTGCTTCCTCTTCTCCCACCCCGTCGGCGCCTGAGAATCAAGCTGGTACGGCACAGAACGCACAAGTCGTCAAATCGCGCGACGGAACATACACTGGCGAAGTGATTGGCAAAGCCGCACCGGGAAGTAAATTTTCCAAGCTGCAGATCGGGATGTCGATGGGTGAGGTTCAGGAAATTATGGGTGGTACACCAGATCGTTTCCATACTTATGAATCGGGTAAGCGTTGGATACCGTTTTACTTCGGCAATGACGCTCGTCGGATGCAGGTCTTGTTCAAAAATGAAGGCTGCCTGATCTTCACTGACGGTAACGCCTGGGGAGGCGCGGGAGGCGATCTGGTGCAGATCGAAGTTGATCCTTCAGGCGCATGCTACAAGCCTTAAAGCGCACTGAAATCAATTGAATTGCCTATGAAGTCAGCCCTTGCCTTTTGCTTCCAGAAAGCAAAGGGTAAGGACTGAGTCGTGCCCTTTTATCTCTACCGTGCCACCGGTTCTGCGTGCAATTCTTTAGCCGGGTAGGGCTGCAGGAATGTCGGTGCCTCTTCTAATGTGGCATTGATCCAGGCGTCGTACTGTTCCGGCTTGAGAATCACAATCGACCGCTTTTCATCCTCCGGCTTATGAAACCGCTTCATTAGAGGATGTTCATCTGCATTGATGGTCAGCATTGAAAAGCTGATCAGAGGTGCGCCATTATTTTCTGCAGGCTTGAATTCCCAGATAGCAGCGATGCCGAGCAGTTCGCCGTGCACATGGCGTATGCCCCATTTGACTGCTTTGCCGGTCTCGTAGCTGGGCTCGTAAAACTCTTCAACGGGCACGATGCAGAATTGCCGGCGCTTCCAGGCGTTGCGAAAGCTGGGCTTGGTGGCAGTAGTCTCTGAACGAGTGTTGTAGGTGGAACGCGCCAGCTTGGTTTCCGCCCAGTGCGGCACCATGCCGAACATGGCCGACACCACTTCATCCTGCTCGGTGGAGTGATCACCTCTCAGCGGCCGGATGATCGGCGCCATGTCCGTCGGAAAGACGTGTTCCTTGAAGGTATATTCCCTTGGGTCAAGGTTGAACCGCTCAGCGATCCGCTCTGCTCTAGGTGGTTTGATATGGGCACACATGCAGGAATTTTAGCAGGCCATCATTCCGATTTCTGAGTCACCTTAATCCGCCACAGAATGCTCTCCAACCCTTTTGGCACCTCATTGCAGGGTTACTTCAAGATAGATCAGGAAAAGCGAGGTCAGGTCTTATCTCGTGCTTTTTCAGGGGCACAAGACAAGACCCCACCTATTCTTGTCTTGTGCAAACACCGACTGCGCCAATCAATCACCGGTAATTTATGCCCAGTCAGCATGCCACTATGGATAAGCCGGAATAATAAACTTCCGAATGGTTAGTAAGCAGCGACAGGCACTGGGTAGAGGGAATCGCGATGCCTGTCGCCTGCAGAGAAATATTATGATGGGTAACCAGTACGAGGCGCTTGACCGTCTCCCTACTCGCCAGAACCTTTCCGAAGCCAAAACGCTTTATCAGCAGTTGCTGCGGCAGCGGCAAGACGAAACAGTGTTGTCCCTGTCACTGGATTATCTGAACCGGCAGCTGGCATCGGTTGACGGCCAGCCATGCGATTTCCCAAAACAACCTGCTGCCCTTTCGTCGTGGATGACCCATAACGCCACCGAAGTGAGTCAGGCCTATCAGCGATACCTGACCGAACGGAAAAGCGGTGGATTACGCCGATATTTTCGTACCGCCAGTCATGCGCTTTATTTCCTGCGTGGTGTAGCGCCGACCAAACTTGTCGATGGCGCCTGGCTATATGGTCTTTTATCTCAGTGGAAGGACACACGTTTTTCACCTTTGATTCGAATCTATCTTGAAGAACTGGGAAACGGAAAACCCGAGAAAAATCATGTGGTGCTGTACCGCAATCTCATCGCCTCCAACGATATCGACGAAGCTGATTATCTGAGCGATGCGCACTACACCCAAGGCTTGATCCAGTTATGCCTTGCCTACCATGCAGATGAGTTCCTTCCGGAAATCCTCGGGTTCAACCTCGGTTATGAGCAGCTGCCGCTGCACCTGCTCATCACTGCCTATGAGCTGAATGAACTTGGCATTGATCCTTACTACTTCACACTTCATGTCACGGTAGACAACCTGGCGACCGGCCATGCCCAGAAAGCGTGCAAGGGACTGATGGACCTGCTGCCTCAAGCTGGCAACACCGAAGCGTTTTACCGCCGCGTCATCAATGGTTACCGTTTGAACTCGCAAGGCATCGGCACGACGTCGGTGATTGCGTCGTTTAATCTTGAGCAGGAAGTGATTTCCATCCTCGCTGCCAAGAGCAGTGCAGGGGCAGGCTTGCATTCGGATTACTGCAGGGTCGCGGGCCGCAGTGTCAACGAGTGGCTGTCAAATAAACAGCAGATTCCCGCGTTCCTGAAGAGCCTGGAAGAAATAGGCTGGATCAAACGCCACCAAGACCCGGCCGATAGCCGTTTCTGGAAATTGATCGAGGGCGACAAGGCAGAAATGTTTGGCGTGTTCAACGCCTATGAGCGCCAGGCCATTCATGACTGGATCCTGGGAAATGCGGAGAACAGCCACCCACAGGGGCGCAGCTATCGGGCGAAGCGGAAAATGCTCGATGCGCGCGAAGCCGGTGCGGCGCGCGTGGCACCTACCAGGCCGCGCGAAATTCTCGGGCGGCACGCCACACCGTACGGAGAAGCAGGCGACGTCAATGATTTCAATTCCGAGCTGCGTGCGCTGGAGGCAGATCTCGCCTCTCTGTCCAGCAAAGAAGAAATCATGGCTGCATTGATTCGCTATATGAAGCCCTCGCTGCATGCCACGCCTGCCGGACTGATGGCGACGCGGGTGTTCACGCAAATGTTGGCACTGTAACGATCGAATAGGCACACTCTAATGAACAGTCAGGGATCGACAGCACGTGCCGCGGCAGCTTTCATCGACGATACGTCATCGCGATCAAAACCATCGCTTGATGATGGCCGTGACCTTGCGCTCGTGGAACTCGTGAAATGGTTAATGGCGGACGGCTACCGTTTCACGACCGTGACGCCATTGACGCATGAGCGGGTGAATCGCCGCCCCGAGAATCAGCTGGCAAAGGACATGGCCGGCATTTTCGGGTGGAGCAGGCCATTCAAGGAACATGTCGTACCGCCGCGCGTACTGGACCTGATGTCTGCGGCAGGTGTGCTGAGGCGCGAAGAGCAGGGCTGGTCCAGTGCGGTGCGCGTGTCCACCATCAATGGTCTTGCAATCGTGCACTCCGCGTTCCCTACTACGCAGGAGGACTCCGTATTTTTCGGCCCGGACACCTATCGCTTCGTGAATGAAATCACTGGTCATTTGTCGGCATGCGGTCGACCCATCCGGCGGGCAGTGGATATCGGCTGCGGCGCCGGGCCCGGCGCCATGACCATCTGCCTGGGCAGACCGGAGGCCGAGGTATTCGGCGTCGACATTAATCCCGAAGCATTGCGCCTCGCACGGGTCAACGCTTACCTGGCGGGGGTCACCAATCTAGTCTGTCGCCGTAGCGATCTCCTCCGTGGAGTGGAGGGCGACTTCGACTTGATTGTTGCCAACCCTCCGTATTTGATCGATCCCGCAAAACGCGCGTATCGCCATGGCGGAGGCTTGCACGGCGCAGGCCTGTCATTATCAATTCTGGACAGCGCACTAACGCGTCTTGCACCTTCCGGCAGCCTGGTGCTGTACACCGGATCAACCATCGTGAACGGCGTGGATGGCTTCAGGAAGGAAGTGGAAACCAGGCTGCGCCATCCCGAGTACACCTGGCGCTATCGTGAAATTGATCCTGACATCTTTTCTGAAGAATTGCTGTGTGAGGCCTATGCCGATGCCGATCGCATTGCGGCGGTGGTATTGACCGTGAATCGCAAGTAGCGCTGAGATTTCGTCGGAAATACACTTATCGGGCAGCTGCGCGTTCTTTAGTTAAAACGGCTGATTCCTCTCGCCTTGCGGCAACGTGAAGAGGGTGAAGAGGTGAGAGCGCATTCGAAAACCGAATGTTGCATGCCGATAACTCGACAAACCATTCAGCGGATCTGTGGTCAGTCTTGATAGAGACAACCGCATTGCGCCACCTGTTGCTGCGCCCAACGAGGTCATCGAGAAATGAAAACCAACGGACTATGCGTTTTCACCATCGGCCATTCGAATCGGACGATTGACGACTTTGTTTCCCTACTGAAGGAAAACCGAATCGACCGCATTCTGGATATACGGACGATTCCGAAGTCGCGGCACAATCCGCAGTTCGCGCAAGAGGCGCTGTCGCAGTCGCTTCATTCAGCCGGCATCGGCTATACCTATCTTCCCTCCCTGGGCGGCCGTCGGCGGCCCCGCAAGGATTCGCCGAATACTGGGTGGCGCAATGAGTCGTTTCGCGGCTACGCCGATCACATGCAGTTACCGGAATTTGCCCAGGCGCTTGATGAAGTCATCGAACTGGCACGACACGAGCGCTGCGCGCTGATGTGTGCAGAAGCCGTACCCTGGCGCTGTCATCGGTCGATGGTGGCCGACGCGCTGCTGGTGCGAGACATCCTTGTAGAAGACATTCTCGGCCCCGGACCGCGCCGACAGCGCAACATCACTCCGTTTGCCCAGGTGGAGGGAACCCGCATCACATACCCGCCGCTGGTGGAGGAGGAAGACTCGGTGCAAGGCACCCTGAATTTCGACCAAGACAGCGCACCATCGCCTGCATTACCTAACGCACGGCCGCAGTAATTTCATACGATCTCAAGCGGGCGGCATGGTCGAATATCTGCGACGTGATCATCAGCTCGTCCGCACCGGTTTGCTCGATGAAGGCATTGATTTGTTGTGCCACCGTGTCGGGCGAGCCGGTCGCGGAGCACGCCAACACCTGGTCGAGCAGCGCGTTCTCGGCCGGGCCGATTTGCTCGCGGTAGTTTTGAAGCGGTGGCGGCAGCTTCGACGGGCGTCCGCTGCGCAGATTCACGAATGCCTGCTGCATTGACGTTGCGTGATACGCGGCTTCATCATCGGCATCGGCGGCAAATACATTGAACCCGAGCATCAGATACGGCTTGCTTAATGCTGTCGAGGGACGAAACGTCGAGCGGTACAACTGGATGGCCTGCATCATCTGCGCCGGCGCGAAATGCGAGGCAAAGGCGTACGGCAAGCCCAGTGAGGCGGCAAGCTGGGCGCCGAAGGTGCTTGAGCCGAGTATCCACACTGGCACCTGCAGTCCGACACCAGGGATCGCCTGCACTGCGACCTGCTCCGCCGGCTTGCCGGCGAAATAGCCCAGCAACTCCACCACGTCCTGCGGGAACGCGTCCGCATCGGAAGCCAGATTGCGCCGAAGCGCGCGTGCGGTGGCATGGTCCGATCCCGGCGCGCGCCCGAGGCCGAGATCGATTCGGCCAGGGTACAGCGACTCCAGAGTACCGAATTGCTCCGCGATCACCAGCGGCGAATGATTGGGCAGCATGATGCCGCCGGCGCCCACCCGAATGGTGGAGGTGCCGCCCGCCACATGACCGATCAGCACCGCCGTG
>JAQSWC010000061.1 GCA_029266815.1 Paucimonas sp. | reverse complement strand
GCCACCGCGCATACTCTTGAGTTCTGAAACCCTGACCAGCCGCCTCAAACTCTATAGCGTTTTCGAGCGAAGTGGAATCCGGTTCACGTGAAGAAAACGCGTCAGATCAAAAAGATAGAGTCTTTCACCGTTTCCGTGACGTGGTGAAAGGCTCTATCAGTCGCGGCGCCCGTCGCACTGGAGAGAGGAGACTTTCCGGACATTTTCGCCCCCGTCCGCCGGTCTTGCTGGCAATCGCATCCGCCGCGATCGGACCTTCCACACAGCAACCATACCGAAACATTGCAGGTCGGTAGAGCCGATGGAAACCGATGGCGTGTGGTTTTCGGCGGGTAGAGATCCTGCGCCCTGGCGCGGCGCACGATCTCTTGCGGCGTGACGAGGTAACCCTCTCGCGTGGCGATCACCTCCACGTCGCCGTAGCCAAGCAACAGGCAAGGCACATAGGCCAGCTTGAGTTGCAAAGCGGCTTGCAACCGATGATGACCATCCATGACAGCTAAGCTGTCGCATTCCAGCACAATCGGGATGCGCCAGAGTTGCTCGCGCCGGAGCGTTTCCGCCAGGCTTGCGGCATGCTCCGGATAGTGGCACTCGTTCGGCAGGATCGCGTGGGAACGAACGAAGTGGACGGGCAGCGCACAGAGCACGGCTGGTTCCTTCCTAATCCAGATAAACCCGTTCCGGATGCGGATGACTTAAAAAGTCATGATGTGAAATGTGCCAGCCATAGGCGCCCGCCAGCAGGAAGGCGATACAGTCGCCCGCGCGCAGGCGCTCGACCCGGACATCGCAGGCAAGCGTGTCTTTCGGCGTGCACAGTTCACCGCACAAGGTCACCGGAGTCTCATGCACGGCCGGGCGTGGGAAAGGGTATGGCCAGGCTTCGCGCGGTAACACCACGAACGGATGATTGTGCTGCCATGATGCCGGCAGCCGAAAATGGTGAGATCCGCCGCGCAGTATCGCGAAGTGCTTGCCGTGAGTGTGCTTGAGGTCGGTAACGTCGGCAAGGTAATAACCGCAGTCCGCAGTCAGAAATCGCCCGCATTCGAAGACGAGCTGGAAGCGCGGCTGGCGCGCGGCGATCAACGCCGTCAGGCCGGCGCAAAAACCTTCCCAATCGAATGAGGCCTGCGGGTCGGCATAGTTGATGCCGATGCCGCCGCCGGCGTTGAGCCAATCGAATTCCAGTTGATAGCGCCGCTGCCAAGTGCTCGTCAGATCGAAGTAATGTTCGAGCAGGGCGAGATGTGTTTGTGCGTCCAGATTGTTGGAGATGGAATGGATATGCAGGCCCTGCAGACGCACGCCGGGCAGGCCGAGCGCCAGTTCGATCAAGGCAGGTATCTGCGCCTCGTCGATGCCGAACTGGGTCGCCTGTCCTCCCATGCGCAGTGTGGCTTGCTGCGGCACGGACGCCGGATTGACCCGCAGCAGGATATCCGCCCGCTGATTGCGGCGGCGCGCGATCCAGTCCAGACGCCGCAACTGGTGCTCGCTTTCGACATGGATCAGCAGGACACCCTGATCAAGGGCGCCTTCAAGCTCGGCATCGATCTTGCCAGGCCCGCCGAACACAACCGGCACCGCATCGTTGATCCCGCGCACGGCCTGGATTTCTCCCAGTGATGCCACTTCAAAGCCGTCGGTACGATGCAACAGCGCCCGCAGGATCGGCGCGTCGCTATTAGCCTTGATGGCGTAGAACAGCTTGCACTGCGCAGGCAGGCAACGGCGCAGCGTGTCGACGCGCCGGCGCAAATGCGCCAGATCGTAGAGGTAGGCGCACACCGGTTCGGTGCGGCCATCCAGGTAATTGCGTAAGTGTTGCAGGTTCATTGCCCACTATCTTTCATTTGATGCCGTGCCAGATGGGCCGCCATGGCGCGGCGGCTGATGCCGCGATCATCGCCCAGGACGAACATGCGCACCTGGTCCCGATGCCAGGCCTCGCAATCCTCCGGGGCGCGCGGCAACGCGCAGAACGACTTGCCATGCTGCAAAGCCGCCGTGCGAATGCGCGACACCGCTACGCGCACCTCCGGGTGGCGTGTCTGCCACGGAACTCCGAGACATTGCGAGAGATCGGCGGCGCCCTCCAAAAGCACGTCCACTCCGTCGACTGCGGCAATCGCATCGGCTTGATCGATGCCTTCGGTGTCTTCGATCATCGCCACGACCAGCGTGCGCTCACGCGCGGCCTCCAAGGCGGATACCAGATCATCGCGCCCATGGCCGCTATGCCAAGTGGCGTTCAAGCCACGCTCGCCGAGCGGTGCGAAATGACAAAGCCGCACCGCGTCCCGAGCGGCCTGCTCCGAGCAAATGCGCGGAAACACGATGCCTTCGGCACCGGCGTCCAACGCCTGCGCGGCCTGATGCGGCGCCGCCACCCGGACCAGCACGGCGATCCCGGCGGCACGCGCCGCCAGCAACATGCTGGCTAACTGGTCCGGGCCGATCAGCGTATGTTCCAGATCGATCACCACGAAGTCGTAGCCGGCCGCCGCGATCAATTCGACTGAAAGCGCAGCCGGCGTAGAGCAAAATAATCCATACAATGGATGCGACGAGGCTTTCTGTTGCAGGCGCACTTTCAGAGACATGACGGCTTCCCTTCCGGCGCCAGCGGGTTCGGCGCGAGCCGAGTGCGCAAACGGATTTCCTGCCGAAAGCGGCGGCTTGCAAGCAGTTCGATCGAGACCTGCTCGGCAAAGCAATCGAACAATCGGTAGCGCGCCGCGCGTTCAGGGTGACGCGATTGATATGACCGCAGTACATCGCGCACAATCTCCCAGAACCGCGTCTCCTTCACGTCGTAGAAACGCTGGAACAGCCACGCCAGTTCAGCCATGTTGACGAAGAACAGGGCATCGAAGGTGAAATCGCGCAGCTCGTCGGCATCGTCGGTTTCCAGGAAAGAATTCGGATTGACGCGCGCATGTTCGGCCGGCGGCGCGATGAGCGCAGGTGCGGAGCCGGATAGCAGTGCCTTGGAAAACCGCACGCCGTCGTGAAAGTCCTTCAGCGCCACCCGTGCCGGCAGCCCGTCTTCGTGCAGGAGGATCATGTTCTGCGCATGCGATTCGAGTGCCGTGCCATGTTCCCAAAGCAGATGCAGCACCGGCAGCCAGGCCCGCTCAACCAAGCGCTTCAGCCATGGTTCGGGGCCATGGCGCCTGACCCACGCATCGACAAACGGTCGGCCATCGGCATCCACATGCATCAAGGCGGTCATCGGCACCGCGGCTTCGCCCAGCTGCATATGCCGGTGCACGCTTTCACGCCAAATGCACGCCAATGCCCCATATTGGCCGTGCGCCGGAGCCAGCGCGGTGAAGCTCACGCCGGCCACTTCGCGCAGCAGCACCGGACGCACCATCGGCGCCGGCCAGCACGACTGTTCCACCAGGGCTTGCAACCAGTCGCTGATGACCGCGGCATTTTGCACAGTGTGCGGCGCCAGCACGCGCGAGGTGGAGGTATTGACGAGGCTCATCGCCAGCTTGAGCGATAAGCCTTTCCGGTCATCCATATTACCCAGCGTACGGATGGATTGCTGCGGCAGATAGCGCTTCGTCAACGGTCCGATGAGCAGCAGTTCGCCGCGCGCCAGCGCTTGATGGAAAGTGGGAAGAATCACTTCTTCCCACTGCCACGGATGAACCGGCAGCGGTACGTAATCGTCGGAACGCACACCGCGTTGGCTCAGTTTGTCGTGAAAGCACTGCCAGTCGGTGTCCCCCAGCAGGGTGCGCGCCGCATGTTCCCGGTCGATCGTGGCGCTGACCGAGCAACGGCTGCGGTCGCGGCGCCCGGCCAGCAACAGCGGCGTCACTGCCGACGTCATCTCCGGCGCATAGGCGCTGTTGTCATCGAGCGTAAACCCGAGACGCGATTTGTAGCTGGGGTGATAAGGGTGACTATCGGTCAGCCGGGCTTCCACCGTGTCGTAATCGGCACCCCGCAATATCTTGTCGCCGCGCACATGCAAGGTTTGAGCATCCTTGATCTGGGTTGCCAGCAGTTCCGCAGCAAACTGGCTGAGCCGCGTTTCGTCTGCGGTCAGCCAGGGTGCGATTTCCGCCAAGAACAGTGCGGGATCACTCGCTTCTTCCGTTCCATCGTCCGCCCGGCGCAGCAGGGGCGCGGTGATGCGGACACGGCCGAAGCTGAAGCTGCGTTGCGCCTGGCATTGATAGCTGACTGCCGTGTCGCCGGCAGCGCAGCCGGGTATCGTCAGAGTTTCTCCGCGCCACACGCAATGCGGCAAAGCCTCTTCGAACAGCAAGGCTTCCAGCAGTTGGCGCAGCACGCGGCGGCTGGCCTGCCGGTAGGCCGGGCTGTCGATCAGGTTCTGATAATCGTGCGGATGCATGGCTTATCTCTGACGCAGTGGATTGGGAATCTCCACCCACGACGGACGTTCACCGCGTTGCTGGAAACTGCTGAGCATGTTGGCTTTTGCCGGCAGCGTCGGCTGCGCGAGCAGCTGCAACACCAGCGGATTGCCGGTTGCGGCAATCCGGTCGGCCGTATCACGCCATAGTGCGGCTTCCGTTGTCAGGCCGGTGCGGGCCAGGCAGGCAATCACATGGCCGATATGATTGACCAGCACGTAATACTGGAAACGATGCCACGCCTGCTGCTCGTCGTATAAAACGGGACTGTCGGGCTTCAGACGATCGAGGAACGGGAAGCGCGTGCGGCTGATACTGGTGCCCTCCATGTCGCGCGCATAACCCCGCGCCGGCCAGCCGTCCTGGAACGCCATCATCGCGTTCTGCAGATGAGCTTCCAGACTGATGCCGTATTCGGAGAATAAGCGCAGCAAGGGTAGCAGGCTCGCATCCAGGTAGCGTGCCCACCAGCGTTGAACCAAGGCGGCGTCGGGCGCGTTCCGCCCTGCAGCTTGGCGCAGCAGCGTCCACAGCGGAATCTCACCCTCCGCTGGTTCTTCCAGCACTGACGCAACCACTTGCACATGCTCGGCCTCGGTGCCTGGGATGGCTTTTCGGTACACCACCGTGCAGGCGGCGCGCAGCGCCTCGCTCGGTAGCTTCAAGCTCTGGCTGCCCAACTCCGCCAAGATGTGGAACGTCGGCTGTTCCAATACCTCCTGCGGCAATTGGGACAGCGCCAGGCTAGCATCCAGCGCCCGCTCGACATGTTCGGGCGGATTGTTGCGCACGAAGTTGGTGATGCGGATATTAAGCGATAATTTGAGGAACAGCTCCTGAGCAGGCAACCAGACCGTACGTACCGAAGACGTCGGCCAAACCACTTCTCCTAGAGGTCCGAGCGAAATCAGCGAGCGGTTTTTCACCAGCTCAGTGATCTCAGACAGACTCAACAGATGATTGGCTTGCCATGGATGGCAGGGCAGCAGGTGATACCCGTCATCGGCCAACAGTTCCACGGCGAAACGCGCCGCCTCCGGATCGATAGGCAACTGTTCGGCATTTACGACACGTGTATCCAGCAAGTTGGTGGTGACTGCGAAGTAGTGCAAGCGAAACGAGGCTCCCAGTTCGGGAGCGTAACGCTGCATATCTTCCTCGCTGAACCCTTCCGAAGCCTTGGAGGTGACATGAAAAATATGGCCGAACCGCAAGCCTTGTTCCGCCGTAACAAAAGCCGATCGACCTGCGGCGGCATGGTGCTGGTGGAAACGGCGTACCTTGTCCACGCTGTTACGCATCAAGGTCTTCAAGCGATCACGGCATCGTTGCGCCGTCTCGGAGGGCTGGCCGCTGGCATCGGCGAGTGTGTCCACGATCCGGTCGACCAGTGGCGTCGCGTTCGTCAGGGGACACCAGTCGCCGTTGTACCCGATCCATGCAAAAGGCGTCACGCGGTGGTAACCGATCGGGGAGAAGTAGTTCAGCGCGCCAACCAGTTGATATCCCGTCTGCGCGAACGACACGAGATACGGCATCAGTCCGGCAGCCCGCCAGCCGGTTATCTGCGCTTGCAATTCGGCTGGTCCCGCGTCAGTCGGTGCTAAGCGAGGATCGAAACAAGCGGTCTCACGGCAATACGTGTTGAGGTACTGCTCCACCAGGCGCCGCTCCAAGGGAGCGAGCCGCGGAAAATGCACTGTCATGCGACATCCTTCCCTTGGTTTTCAATCCTGCAAACAGGGTATGAGCGCTGCATGCTACTGCCGAGCACGAGTAAACCGGCCATCAGAAACAGTGCGGTGATCGGCCATACCAGGTTGGCAGGCGCAAGAAACGGCATCAGAAGCATGACGATGAGCGGCCCCAGCATTTGGCCGACGACCATGAAACTGCGGCTCAACCCAGTCACATGCCCATAAACCGCTGCCGGCAGTTGACGGCTGCAGGCCAGCAACATCGATTGAGCCAATGCGGCATAGCAGACCCCCTGAACTACCCTGAGCAAGGCGACCAGCCAGAGTTGATCGGCCTTCATCAACAATCCGATGGACAATGCGCAACCGATCGCGGCCAGCACGAAGTAGCGGCGCGGGTCGCCACGATCGTTCAGATGTCCCCACAGCGGGCTCGCCAGCATAGTTGCCAGCCAGCCCAATGCATGCAGCGCCCCGGTCTTGCTGGCAATCGCATCCGCCGCGGGGAAATGCGCCATCAAATAGAGCGGGAAGACATTGACCAGTGCGAATGCAGCGGCCTGGGTCAGGCAGGCGGCCAACATCCAATTGCGCAAATCGGCGCGGGCAAGTACGGTTTGCAAGCCGGCGAACTGTGGAAGGTTTTTGTCCGGCGCCGACTTGGGCGGCTCTCTGAGCTGGCTCCATAGCACGCCGCCCGCAATGCCCGTAAGCAGCGCGCTCGCTATCAAAAGTGGCTTCAGCGACCATTGGTCCAGCATCATGCCACCCAGCACCGGACCGGCCAGCGCGCCGCAAGCAATCGCGCTTTCCTGTAAGCCCAGCGAGCGTCCACGCGACGCGTCGCTGCTGGCATGGCCGACGAAGGCGGTCAACACGACGCCAATGGTGCTCATGCCTTGCAGCAGGCGGCCCAACATGAAGCTCAACACGCTTGTGCTCAGCGCCATCAGCAGCATGCTTGCGATGAACACCGCCAGCGACACCAGCAGCATGCGCCGATAGCCGAAGCGGTCACACCACTGTCCGGCAAGTGGTGCGAAGCACAAAGTGCCGAGCCCCGGTGCTGCCAGCGCGAGACTGCTCCAGCGTGCGGCGCCAAGCGTATCGATGCCGGTAAGCTTCGCCATATACAGAGGCAGGATAGGCACCAACACCATCAGCCCGAGCGTCGTCACGGCCTGGCATGCCAGCAACAGGACAAGGTTGCGGGAACATGATGTTAGGCCAGACATTCTATACATTCGACAGGTAATAACGGGTTGCTCAATCGTCCCATCGCGCTGGGCATGCCGGTGCCGAAGCTCGCTCGGCCGAGCAGCGGTGCCAGTACCTGCTTGAACGGCCAATCAGGTTCATCCAGCAACAGGCTCCTTGTCTCATTGGCGATGTCGTTCGGCAGCGGCACACGCACCAGGCAGTCTTCCAACACCGTGCGCACGATATGCCAGCCATGCGACTCGTCCCGGCGGTAACGCTCCGCAAGCGCGGCCAGGATGGCATACAGGTTGACCTCGATGGCCAGGGTTTGCAGATACGCCAGCAACTCGCGCGGCGTATTCAGTTCGAGCGTGTTCGGCGTGCTGCGATCAATCACATAGTCCGGCGCCGCTATACCCTGGGCCCGCATCAGCGGCGAGCAGATGCGCAATGTGTCGTGGTCGCGCAGGACCAGCGCGGCGATGCGCTGCCCTTGAAATGCCAGCACCACATTCTGTCCGTGCAACTCCGGCATGACACCGTACGCAAAGCAGCGCAGGCCCAATTCCAACAAGGCGCGGGCGATATCGGCGAACAATGCCCACACCTTGCTCTCCGGTCCGGCAAGACCGATCAGATGGTCGAAAGCCGGCAGCGTTCCTCCGGCGCTCGTCGCCGGCAATGCCGCCATCGGAATGAACGTCGCACCAGCCACCGTCGGATAGCGGCGGATCATACACGCCAGTTCTCCTGGCTCTGCCTGCAATGCATCGCGCTGGCGCAACACGCACCAATCATTCTCGTCGCACAACCGCAACAGTGCCGCCAGCCAGTCATTGACGGAAAGCGCAAGCTTAAGGTGTAAGCTGGGGCGACCGATGACGGCAAGGGAGCGCAACGAGGCGGTCGGCATAACTGATCCCGGCCCCGTGCCCAAGTCGATGCAGTCCGTTAGGTTTGACAATCCGGTGCGGTTAAGCCGCTCCCACTGCCACGGATGCACAGGCAACCACAAGTAAGCATCACTATCTGCGCCGCGCGCGCGCGCCCTATCGGCGAGGACCTCCTGCTGGGCGCCGTCCAGTAGGAGGTCCGACACGGTCTGACGGGATCCGGTGAGCACCCGATCTCGCGGCAACGCCACCCAATGCAGTGCAAACGAGGCGCCCGTTTCCGGCAAGTAGGCGGCACCGTCGCTTTCATCCCAATCCTTGGCGCGCGCCAGCGGATGAAACGGGCGATCTTTCAGACAACTCACTGCCTCCCAGGAGAGCAGATCGTCTGGCGCGGCCGTAGCCCGCGCCATGATGGCCGGTTCATACACCGCAGCCAATGCGGCCTGGTCGTAGGCTAGCGCAAAGAAGCGGGCAAACCGGCCGGTCCGGTCGTCCCACCATTCGGCGGTTTGCAAGGCCTCGACGACTCCGATGAGCGCTCTGTTTGCCGTACGGTGAGCGATATGCAATACGACGGGCCGGTCCGATACCCGGAATGGACGCAAACCACCGGCCCGGCGGCCGTACCAAAGCAATGATCGCGCTTCATCAAGCGCGACTTCCAGCATCGTGTCGCCGTCGTCGAGCGAATGAAACCTGCAGTGCTTGCGAAAGCCGTACAGATCCTCCAACCAAAGCGCATCGAACAGATCCTGAGCCAGCCGCCGCGCGTACGGATGAGATGTATTAGACTGCATGCATTTCAACCATATAGCGGCAATTGCACGCCGATGCCGCGCTCGCGCGCCAGACGATAGAAATGCCGGGCACATACTATGTCGTCGAGCGCCATGCCCATCGGATTGAGGAGAATGATCTCTTCCTCGCTTTCCCGGCCGGGCCTGTCGCCCACGACGATTTGACCGAGTTCGGCGTGCAACCGCTCGCGGCTAAACCGCCCTTCCAGCACCAACTGGTTGATGATCTTTTTCTCGCGATTCGATTGATCCCAATCGTCCACCACCACTTTGTCGGCCTTTTCGTAGACCTCCTTGCACACATCCATGATCGATACGTTGCTGACAAAGGCGCCCCGCTTAAGCCAGCCGAAATGCAGATAAGGTGCATCGGCCACCGTGCAGGTCACGATCACATCGGCGGCACGCACCGCCGCTTCCGCCGAAGTAGCCAGGACAAACACCTTGTTCGGAAAACGCGCCGCAAACTCGGTGATGAAAGCGTCAGCAGCGGCATGCGAGAGATCAAACAGGTGAAGGCGCTCGATCGACGGGAATTGCTCCAGCAGGGTTTGTACCTGCATGCGCGCAATTGGGCCGCAGCCGATGCCGGCCACGTCGGTAAAGTCGGCGCGCGCCAGATAACGAGTGGCCACGGCTGTGATTGCTGCGGTACGCATGCCGCTAAGCAGGCCCCCCTCCATGAGCGCAATCGGATAATTTGTTTCCGCGTCGTTCAGCACCACGACCGCGCTGGCACGCTCCAGCCCGAAAAGGGACGGGTTATGCTGCCGGCTGCCGACCCACTTCACGCCCGCGATAGGCCGCTCGCCTCCCAGGTAGCAGGGCATCGCGATGATGCGGTCGGCGATATGGTCCGCGCTCGGCCAGCGCAGGTAGGGTTTGAGCGGCTGCACGTATTCGCCGCGCGCATGCGCGGCCAATCCGTCGACAATGGCGTCGACATACGGTTGTGAATGATCGCCGCCCAACATGATCAGGTCGTTACGGTTGAGATAAAGCAGGTTCGGTGTGATGGTTGGCGAAGTCATGCTGTGTGTTCCATAGACAAGTTGACGGAATTTTTTGCCGTGCGCACCAGGTGGCGATCCTTCATGCGCGACAGCCATTCGTCGTCGTAAATCGTATCCAGATAGCGTTCGCCCCGATCCGGCAGAATGGTCAGGATACGAGTATCGCGTGGTAGGTCTGCACAGAGCCGTTGCATGGCCGCGATCACCGAACCGGACGATCCGCCGGCGAAAATACCTTCGTGGTTGACCAATTCACGGCAGGCGACGGCGGATTCGTAGTCGTCGATATGAATTGCCTGATCGATCTCATCGCGCTGGAACAACTCCGGCACACGGCTGGCGCCGATTCCCGGCAGGTCGCGAGGATAGGGAGGCGTGCCGAACAGGATCGAGCCGACTGCATCCACTCCCACTACCTTCAACTCGGGCCATGCTTCGCGCAGCCGGCGCGAGATGCCATGCACGGTGCCTGAAGTACTGACGCCCAGCACCAGGTAATCCACCGGACGATCCAGATGCCGCAGGATCTCCTCTCCTTCCCCGTGGTAGTGGCTTTGCCAATTGCGTTCGTTGGCATACTGGTTGACCCATACGGCATCGGGCCACTCGCGCAGCAGGCATTTGATGCGCTCTATGCGAGTTCCTAGATAACCGCCCTGGCTATCTTTCTCGGTGACGAGCTCGATATTGCCGCCATAACATTGAATGATTTTCAGATTGAGCGGCGAGATCTTCGGGTCGACCACTGCCGTAAAGCGCAGACCATGAATGCGGCAAGCCATGGCCAGCGCGATGGCGAGATTGCCCGACGAACTTTCGATGATGTGTGAATTCGGCCGGATGGACCCGTCCGCCAGACCGCGTTCGATGATATAACGCGCCGGCCGATCCTTAACGCTGCCGCCCGGATTGAACATCTCCAGTTTGGCGAGCACCTCGCACGGCGAATCACGAAACAAGCGAGAAAGACGAACGATCGGCGTATTCCCGGTGCCTTCGAGAATGCTGTGATAAATCATGAGATCACCCTTCACGAATGAATTGCGGGTGTGTTGATGCTTATCACTTTTCGAAAAACGGCAAGTCTGGCGCCAGACGATGGAAATTCCGGCACTGATACGCAAATAGCGTCTACGCGCATGTGGAGCTCCTTTGAATTAACAGTTAGGGTTTGACGTTAAGGCCAGAGGGATCACATCGGCGCTCTCGAAGCTTTGCGGTTCAACGGGCAAGCGGTGCGCCTAATTCGATTCCTTACGAGAATCTTACATAACGAACAAGATCATTCGATCCCGATTATATAGCTTCTAACTGTTAAGGTCGTTGCTTCACTCGGATAAGCTCACATTCTCTTTGGCGAGCTCGAACAAATTGAATCACGTTGCTCTAAATGCATGTAGGGCAACTGACAGAAAAACGCCGGATCGGCGTCTCCTTGACCACTCGCTTAGCACGCTCTCGTGCACGTCGAGGTCACGCGCAGCCGCGCTCCCTGACCAGCCTCAACTGTTTCAAACTTGAGTTCTCGGCTAAACTTACGTTTCGGCATATGATCTCCGGATTCATGAACACCAACCTTGGTATCCATCAAAGTCTCGTCGCCTTTTTCGTCAATGGCGTCGCGAAGGATCAAGCGGGCGGTTCGGGCGGCAATCACTTCGCTTTGGTCCAACGGACAGACCGAGAGTCAGATCACGCGCCTCAAGCTTGTCAGACGGCAGATATACGGCCGCGGCAAAATCGATTTGCCTCAAGCCGGACTAACAGGCGCTGAAGGAATTAGCTGCACCAAAACTGCGCCAGAACCTTATTCCATGCCGAAACACACTGCTGACCTCGTTTGCTTCTCAGTCAACAGATCAGCAACCAACCGACACCCTACAAGATCAGGTAGTGCTACTTCCAGAGCGCAGCACTTTGGCAGGTCTTGGTTTCGTAGAACGTTTTTTGAACCACATGATCCCACCACTGATAAACAGTGTGAGGGGCGCGAAGCCAGCTGCGAGCACGAGCAGGCGGCCGAAGAGCCCGAACGTCGAGCCATTATGAATCCAGAGCTGTTCTGTCATGTAGCGATCACCCGTCGACATGGCATCCGAGGTCCGATCCCGAACCACGGCGCCGCTCCACTGGTCGAGCCAGATCGCACCTCGTGAACGTAAAGCGGGATCAGCGTCATTTGGGCGGAATCGTACGCGCCATGCGTTGCTAGTCTCGGTCGGCGGGTTCAGCACAGTGATCGACAAGGTCGGCTTGGTTTCCTGCGCGATTCGTATGATCTCATCAGGCGGGAGTTGCGGCGTTCCCTTTGGCAACGGAGTCTTAATGCGAGGCGAGGGATCAGGTGTTGCCTTTGACAGGAGACCAACGACAGGGCGGACCACCCCGGGGAAAACGACACCTATTCCCGTGATAGAAATCGCGAGGAGCACTATCAATGCCCAGAAACCCGCCGTGTTATGAACATCAAAAAATCGAAGGGGCGAAACACCTCGGCGTATCGAGACCGATCGCCAGAACCGCCCCTGCTTCGGCCACCATGAATATAGGCCCGACAGCGCCAAACCAAGCAGCACGAACCCGACCACGCCCACCAACTGTTTGCCTCCCCATTCGTAGAGCAGCAGCGTGTAGTGAAGACGATAGATCATGAACGCGGGCGCTTTCGTGTAGTCGCGCCGGACATCCGCCGAGCGACCCGCAAGCAGTATTCGGCTGAAGAGAAGATCGGCATCGTGCTCGAGGGCTTGCGCGGCGAGGAGTCG
>JAQSWC010000379.1 GCA_029266815.1 Paucimonas sp. | reverse complement strand
GGCCAGCATCGCCCAGATGATCCTGGCATGCTTGGCAGCCAGGGCCACCGCTGCCACATTGTTGCATGAGCGGTTTTTCAGTTCCGTCACCCAGCGACTCTTCCTGTCTTCCTTCTTTGCCGCGTGCATCAGTGCTACACGGGTGCCGTGAATCAACAAAGTTCGCAGCCTGACGTCACCTCGCTTGGTGATGCTGCCAAGCCGGCTCTTGCCACCGCTGGAATGCTGGTTGGGCGTCAAGCCCAGCCATGCCGCAAATTCCCTGCCGCTTTTGAACAGCTTGGCGTCCGTCACATTGGCAACCATCGCACTTGCGGTGATCGGCCCGATGCCTTCGATCTGCATGAGCCGGCTGGCTGCTTCGCTTTGCTTTGCCAGGTGCGCGATTTGCCGCTCGTACTCTTGTGCTTTCTTCTCCTGCTCCAGCATGCGCTCATAGAGCTCGCCAATCGTCTGCTTGGCCAGTGTCGGCAAGTGCCGCTGACCAGTGCCGATTTCCAGCATTGCCCGCCGCAGTTTTGCCATGCCGCCTGGCACCAGGATTCCAAATTCACCCAGCAAGCCACGGATCTGGTTGGATAACGCAATTCGTTCTGCCACCAATAGCTCTCTGGCTCGGTGCAGCGTCAGCACTGCCTGCGCCTCTTCTGTCTTGACTGGCACGAACCGCAGATTGGGCCTACCGACGGCTTCACAGATCGCTTCGGCATCATTGGCGTCGTTCTTGCCACTCTTGCGATACGGGATGACGAACTGGCTTGCCATCAACTTCACATCGTGGCCGAACTTCTTCAACTCCCTGGCCCAGTAGTGGGCACCGGCACAAGCTTCAATCCCGATCAGGCACGCCGGCAGCTTTGCAAAAAAATCCAGCATCTCGCCGCGGGACAGAGTCTTCTTTAACTTTGCCTTGCCGTGAACATCGACACCGTGAACCTGGAAAACTGTCGTTGCGATATACCGGCACGACGTGTCGGTGTTGACCGACGGGTTAAAGGGGCTACCTTGAGAGATCATGTAAATCTACAGTACTCGGGCAAAGGATGTTCTCTTCATCACCTGATTGGGCGATAAGGCGAAAGGACGTTTTCGTGTCAGTATTTTCAATACTTCGCACTCCATCGAGCACACAAAGGACTCCAAAAAGCGTCCCGTCAGCTGCGTCTTTCATGGCACGCATAACCATAGCCTGGTCATTTTTCGACAATGCGTTGTACCAAGTTGAAAGCTCGACCAACTCGGCATTCGGACGCCTTCCCGGTGGCGATACATAGGTCGCAATGCAATCTTGTACTGCCGCGTCTCGGCATACATCCTTTAGCGCGTCAACAAAAAACTTCGCTTCCATGTTCCCTTTAACGTAATGTATACCGCAAACTCTGCGGGTTAATAAAGTCACTGCGGTATAACTTGTTTACTAAAATTCGAGGAAAACTCTTATCGATCAGAGTCTTACGTCTTACTCGGTCAGTTATATAAAGGTATAAAAATTCCGACAAAACCCGCAGGCTGAAGTTCGGATGATCAACAGGAACGAGTATAACGAGGTTGACAAGCCAAGCGGCAAATTCATAAGCAGCGCGACGACCTAGCCTTTTACCAGATCGACGACGGGCTCCGGCTTGCCATCCCAAGTCAGCCGATAAACGTCACCTTTCTGCACATTTCCCACTAATGCCGGCCTGAAGCAGGCTAAGTTTGTTCCGCCGCCGAGCCTCACGCTTGGATAAATCACCCCGAGCGATCCCGCATCAAGCAACTGCGTCGCCAGCGTCTGCGACGCAACATAACTTTTAGGATCGAGGCAAGCCGTGAAACCTCTTCTCGTGCGCAAATCGTGGAACTCACCGCTGAAGTCGGCGAGGAAGTCTTGATACGACACGCTATCGTCGAAGCGGTCGATCTCGGCATATTCCACTGTCTTGTGGAAGATGACTTCAGCCAGCGCAGTCTTGGCATTGAACGAGCAGTACCAGGCGCCGCGCTCTGCCGTATTGAATCGACTACCTTCTGGGCGCGCATAGGTAAAGGAGGCGTTGATGATGCGGAAGTTGGGAATGCCGAACACCAGCTCGTCCACGCCGATGCCGGGCAGGCCGCCGTGTTCGCCGATCAGGCGGCGGTTGGTGGCGTTGTCGAGTTCGAAGAGGTCGGCGAGATGGCGGTCATCTTCGGCTAGTGCCGAGAGCACCGAGTCTTCGGTGTCGGCAAAGCGGGTGGGAATGAGGCGATGGGTGTCGATCTGCCGCAGCAGCGACGTCGGAGGAAGACGCAATCAAAGCCCTCCGCGGCGCGCATCAAGGAGCGTGCGTACGGTCTGCATGGCCAGCAGGCCGCCGGCCATCATGTAGTCGAGCGGCGTGCGGCCGCCGAAGATCACATTCTTGTTGGGCAAATTGATCCATTCGTCGGCGAGCTTGTCGCCGTAGAGCAGGTGCAGCGCTTTATAAATGCCGATCAGGTAGGAGATGCGCGTGATGCGGTCTACTTCGAGCACGCGATCGGTATTTTTTTTCCATTCGTAGAAGGCGCTGCTGGAAACGCCACCCAGCAGTTCGCGCGCGTCTTCGTCGCGCACCTTCCATTCATTCATCAGCTTGAAGAACCCCTTGAGCGCCGATTGCGACAGCCGCTGGCGTTCGGCCTTCGAATGAAGGTCGACGGGAACGGCAGGCTCGAAACGGCTGCGGGGATAGGAAAACGCGGCGGCCATGTTTTTCTCCTGATATGGAGCAAATATACTCCATTTTCATATAAAGACAATAGCAACGCGATTGCGTTCGATTTCTCATCTTCAGGCTCGTCGCCGGGCTTTCCTGTGCGCTTCGCATTTCTCGGGTGAAAAGTGAGCGGCGAGGGCATCGAGGAATACGCGGGTCCGGGCAGGCATCAGGCGGCGTCCGGGAAAGACGGCCCACGCCGAATGCGGAGGTAGGTCCCACTCGGGCAGCACGGGCACCAGTTGGCCTGACAACACATACGGTTCGGCGAACATGTCCCCCACCGAAGTGATGCCCACGCCGTCGCTCGCAAGGCGGATCAGCATGTCGGGCGAATTGGCCAACACTCGCCCGGGCGGTGCTCCTTCCCAACGCTCACCATCTTTCGTCAGCACCCAGGGTGCCGGTTCACCGGCGCGTGGCAGCAAGCGCAGCGTGTGGTGCGAAGCAAGGTCGTCGGGATGTGCGGGCGTGCCGTGGTGCTCAAGATAAGCCGGCGAAGCGTAGAGGCCGGTTGAAAATTCCGCCAATTGGCGCGCCGCCAGTGAAGCGTCGTCGGCGAGCTTGCCCATGCGGATGGCGACGTCGAAGTTCTCGCCGATCAGGTCCACGCGCCGCGCGGACAGGTCGATTTCCAGTGAGATGTCCGGGTAGGCGGCAATGAAG
>JAQSWC010000060.1 GCA_029266815.1 Paucimonas sp. | reverse complement strand
CCTGCACTGATTCTCGAGGTGCGTACGGCAATGGAAGACCTGGCGGCAATACTTTCCCTGCCCATCGTTGCACAGCTCGCGGAGAAATGACGAACTATGGCCGGTCCATTTCGTCCCGGCGCATCGCTTCACGCATTGGCTCGCGGCGATTTCTCCATGTGGGCTTCCGCATTCACCCATGCCGGCTTTTCGGTAAGCACGCCGGCAGAGGGAATGTTATGCATTTATGCCGGCATCAGCGACAACATCGCAAAGAAAGAGGAAACGCGTCTCCTGCTGTCGGCAGGAATACACGGGGATGAAACCGCGCCGGTGGAGCTGCTGGCAGGTCTACTCGATGAACTGGCCGCTGAACCTTCACGCCTGAGAACAAGCGTCATGTTCGTCATTGGAAATCCTGCTGCAATTGCCCTGCAAAAGCGCTTCGTGGATGCAGACCTGAATCGCATGTTCCGCTCCGGCACGAAGCTCGACGACTCCATCGCTGAAACGAGCAGGGCGCTGCGCATCATGCATGCGGTCGACATTTTTTTCTCAAGCAGTCCGGCCGAAAAAATCAAGCGAATCCACCTTGATCTGCATACTGCCATCCGGGCTTCGCTCTATCCCGCGTTCGCATTGGTGCCTTCGGTGGTTCCTGCGTTGGATCAGCCTGGCCTGTTCGATTGGCTGAGTGCCGCCGCCATGCAAGCGGTCGTGGTCAACGGCAAGCCGGCCGGAACCTTCACTGCATACACGGCTGAACGCTTCAGTGCAGCCGCCGCCACGCTCGAACTGGGGCGGGTAAGTGAGATGCGGAAAAACGATCTGGCGCCTTTGGAGCCGGTAGGTCGTTCGCTGTTGAATTTATTGCGCGGAATACCTGCCGGGAAGCAGCAAGGCCAGTCGCTTGCAGTGTTTGACGTAGTCGGGGAAATCGTCAGGAGCAGCGCGGCGTTTCAGCTCTTTCTTGACTCTTCCGTGCCCAATTTCACCGCGCTTTCAAAAGGCACGCTGGTAGCCAGCGACGGCAGCGATACCTATCGTGTGGAACGAGATTGGGAATGCGTGCTGTTTCCGAACCCCGATGTGGCTATCGGTCAGCGTGCCGGGCTAATGCTTGCTCCTAGAACGCCGGCTTCAGGCAAAAGCGATAGCAAGTTGTGACAGCGGCTGGGGTTTGCCAAAATAATAGCCTTGTCCATACGTGACGCCGAAGCCCTGCAAGATGGTCGCCGTTTCTTCGTCTTCCACCCATTCCGCAATCACGGACATTCCGAACACCTTGGATATCTCCACCATCGCGCGAACGAACACTTGGTCGCTCTGACTGCGAGGCAGTGATTTGATGAAGGAACCGTCCAGCTTCAGGTAGTCGAAATCGAGTTCCTTGATGTAGTAGAAGGAAGAAAAGCCCACGCCGAAGTCATCTAGCGCGAAGCGGCAGCCCAGGCTCTTGATGCGGCCGACGAACTGCCTCACTTCTTCGAGATTATAGAAAGCGGCGGTTTCAGTCAGTTCGAAGATGAGGCGTGACGGATCGATCTTCTGCAGACAAATCTGCTCCTCGATCAAGTGAAGCAGTTCCGGATCCCCGATCGACTTGCCCGAGAGGTTGATGGCGACGCCGGTGCCTTCCGGCAGGGATGAAACGCCGGAAAGACTGGCCATGATCACCGCTCGATCCAGGCGCCCGATCAGCCCGAACACTTCGCAGGTCTTTACCAGTTCGCCGGTATTGCATGGTTTACCGTGTTCGTCGAACACGCGCAGCAGCGCTTCATAGTGGCTGATCCTGCGTGTATTCAGGTCGATGATGGGCTGGTAGAACATCGCCAGCCTGGCTGGATCGGCCAGGGCGGCGCGTACCACCGCCAGGGTATTGAGCTGGTGCGAGAGTTCCAGCTTGTGAACCTCGTCGGCTCTGCTGTAAATACGCACATGCTGACGGCCGCGCTCGCGTGCGACGTGCAGCGCAAAATCCGCCTGGTTCAGCAGGTCTTCCGCCGACATCAGCGAGTTGGCGCACGCGCCGCCCACCATCAGGGACACGGCATAGGCTTCGCCACCGAGTATCGTCTTCATGCCCTCGATCGCTTCCACGATGCCGTTCGCGCGTCGTTCCACTTCGTTGGGTGGAATGCCATCGAGAAAAATAGCGAATGCATCGCCGCCGAAGCGGGCAAGTATGTCGGTGGAACGCGTCAGGCCCAGCAATGCATTGGCGGTGAATTGAAGCAGCTTGTCACCTTCGATGCGGCTGTAGCTGTGGTTGACGTGATTGAGGCCATAGATCTTCAGGAGCAGCATGGCACCGCGTTCCTCGCCGGAGCCGAGCACTTCCAAGCGCCGGGCAAGCTGGCGGAGAAATTCGCCGCGGTTGATCAGCTTGGTCAGCGGGTCCTGCTGCGCAAGCCGTTCGGCGTGGATCGCCGAGTTGCGGTCGTCGCTGAATTTCGTCATGGCATCGGCTATCGTCACGCGCAGCGAATCGAATCGCAGAGGCTTGGTGAGATAGCCGTAGGCTCCGCGACGGAGCGAGGCGAAAGCATGTTCTGCGTCGTCGTGGTTAGTGGACATGATGAATACAGGCGGCGGGTTGAGTTCGCGTGTCATCTCCAGCAGGTGCAAGCCATCCATGCCCGGCATGGAAATGTCGCACAGCACGAGATCGATTTTCCTGGAGGTCAGGATGCTCATCGCTTCTTCGCCCGAGCCCGCCGTTTCCACGGAAAACCCGAGTTTCTCCAGCATTGCCTTGCCGGCTTGCCGCTCCACCGGTCCGTCATCGACCACCAGGGCCTGATTTTGTGAAACTTTCGCTTCGTCCGCGCTGCCGTCCATGTTCTTCCTCACTGGCGTTTATGCTTGGTGCAGTCGTCTATCGCTTTAATAACCTTGACTGCGTTGAAAGGCTTGACGACGAAACCAAGTGCGCCAGCCTGCAGCGCAGTCTGCACATTGTCCGCGGTCGCCAGCGCACTGATCATGATGACCTTCACCTGCGGCGCTTCATTGCGGATACGCCGGGTTGCCTGATGTCCGTCCAGCCTCGGCATGTCGATATCGATGAAAGCGATGTCGGGCTGATGCCTGACGCAGCTTTCCACTGCCTTCTCGCCGTCTGCAGCTTCAGCCACAACCTCATGCATGCGGTCCTGCAGAATCATGCGCAGCACGCTGCGGGTCAGTCCGTCGTCGTCGGCAATCACTATGTTCAAACCGTCGCTGCTCATGGTCATATCTCCTGCAGCTTTTTTAGAGTGTGGAGGGCGAAACCATGGAAAGAAGCTTGGCTTCCACGCGAGCGTACTCTTTTTCGATCGCGCCCAGACGGTTCTCCACGTCGTCTGTCTGCCCCTTTCTCGCACTTAGTTCCAGTCCCTTGCACATGGCCGCGAGGCCGGCGGCGCCGATGGATGCGGAGCTACCGCTGAAAGCATGAGCAACCTTTGCAATCTGTACGGCATCGCCTTCCGCTGAGGCCATGTGCAGGGCCACGATGCGTTTCGGACTATCGCTCCTGAACAGCGCCACCAGTTCCGCGAAACCGTCTCCAAACGTTTCGTGCAACTCGGCGAACTCGTCCTGCTCTTCAAGCAAGCGGGCCGGCGCGAACTCGGTGTCCCGCAGCCAGCATGACAGCAGATCCTGGAGCTCTCTCCTGCGCATCGGCTTGGAAAGAAAATCGTCGAACCCAGCCGCCATCGATGCATGTGGATCGTTCGTTGCGCTGCGCGCCGTCCACGCAATCACCGGCGTCGGCTTGTGTTCCCTGTTTTCCTGTTTCTTGATCCGGCTGACCGCTTCGTATCCGCCCATGCCGGGCATTTCGCAATCCATCAGGATCAGATCGTAGCGAGTACGGGCGTGGCAGGCCAAGGCGTCGTCGCCGTTATCCGCGGTTTCGGTGCGGCAGCCGAGCTGCTCCAGCATGCGGCAGGCAATCCGCTGGTTCACGATGTTGTCGTCCACGACGAGGATGCGCCTGCCCGAAAAAGGCTTGGTCACGCCTGCGGCTTCGCGCGGCTTGCCGTCGAAAAGGAAAGGCGGGCGATGCCCGGCTTCCGTCGCGCCGCAAAGTGCAATCATGGTCTCCACCACTGCACGGCTGTCCACCGGTTTGCTCAGTAGCGCGGCGAACCCGGCCTTCTGGATGCGAAGCGGATCGGCGTCGCTCATCAGTACCGGCAGCATGCCGCGGTAGGCCTGCTCCGCAATCAGTGCATTGCCGAACATTTCGCCGTCTATTCCCCTGAGGTGTTGATCGAGCAGCACGAGCTGGTAGGCATCCTCTGCTTCGTTGGCTTCGATGATCGCTTCCAGCGCCTCGTTTCCGGCGCTCACGCTGTCAACGCGCATACCCTGTGCGGACAGCACTGCCTGGAGCAGCGAGCGCCGCTCCGCCGTTTCTCCGGCCAGTAGCACTTTCACGTTTTCCAAGGCGTTCGGCGCAGCCATGATCTGCACCATAGCCTTTACGGTCACCGAACCCCTTTCACGGCATTCAATGACCAGCGAACCGTCCATCATCTCGACCAGCTTCTTGCATACGATGAGTCCGAGCTCGGCTGCATCGAACCGGCTTTCGGGTTCCGCTTGCACCGGCGCATCAGGCGAACTGCAGAAGCGTGCGGCGAGCGCCTTGCTGTTGGTGGTCGCTTCGATGCGGAACTCGACTCGTTCGTCTTCAACTGCCGCATGCGCAAGATGCAGTTCGAGGGTCTCTCGGTCACCCTTGCGGATCAGGTAGTTGACGATATTGAAGAAAACCTGGCGGATGCGCTCTGCATCGCCCACCGACCACACGGCGCGCGTCTCCGGTATATCGCGCAGGTCTAGCGCAATGCTTTTCAGTTGGGCATGCGTACGCAGCGTCGCAATCCATTCACTGATTTCATATCCGAGGTCGAAGGAACGCTCCTTCAGCGAGAGTCCTCCTATTTCTACCATCGGGAGATCGAGCAGGTTATTGAACGCGCATAGCATTTCTTCGGCGCTTGCCTGCGCAGTAATGACTGAATCCCGCTGCGCCTCGTCGAGGTTGGTGTCGAGCAGAAGATCCAGCATGCCGATCACACCATTTAAAGGAGTGCGGAATTCATGGGATATGTCGGACAGCAGGCCGCCCACCATTGGAGAGTCGAGGGCGCCTTTTCCATCTGCGCCGGAAGGAGGCCACAACCCGCATTCGAGCTTTGAGCTGTCGCAGGCGACAGCACGTCCCGACGCGGATAAATTCTTTGAGCGCATAACGATCCCGGTATTTTTTGTTGTTGAATTTATTCGGTGCATCTTGAAGGGATTGCGCCAGGGCAGGTGAGTATGGGAAGCTGCCGTTTTTATGAGCGTTCATTCAAAAATGCTGAACTAATCTTAATCGAAGAGAGTGGGGTATGCCACAGAAGAATCGGCTCCCATAATCATGGGATTGCAGAAGGCGTGAATCGTCGCATGATGCGCGTGATTTTTGATGCTCAGTGCCGCTTTCGATGAAGAGATGGCAAGTTTTTTTCGGTGATATGCCGGTGGCCGGTGGATGAAATAAATGCATGTCCGCAAAGGGTAAGCATTTAGACAATAAGAAAAAGGAGAAGGGATGTCGAATATCGCGGGCAAGGCATACGCAATGAATGTCATTACGCCCATGCGCTGGTATATGGCGTGGGTGAACAAGCTGATCTTTTGGGTTGCAATGAAGAAGCCATCCACACTCAAGGGACTAGTGACGCTTTCGCTTATCCACTATGCGCGATGGGTGATCATCGGGCGCAAGCAGTTCCCGCATCTCGATCCGTCGCAGCCGAAGGAAAACCTGAAGTACAGCTATATGCTCTTCTTCAGCAATTTCAACGGAAGCTGGGACCAGTATGTAGATTCATTCACGTTCGCCATTCCCAGCGGCCTTGATCTCTTCTGGAAATGGAATCTTCGCTACCCGCGTTCCGTTGCACTCACGCCGTTTCACAAGTACATCAAGTACAACCAGGTTGAGACGGCGCATTACTACAATGCCTATCCGCTGGCGACCTCCAACGACATCAAATCGGCAAAGAAGGTCAAGCAGGCGCTTCTTGCTTTCGATGATGCAGCCGCAGGTCTGCCGGGGGATCAATTCATGAAACAGTACAACGCCCTGCTGCGTAACCTGCAGAACGATCTTGGCGACATGCACCCGGCTCCCATCATCAGCATGTCGGCCTACCAGGTGCAGAAGCGACACGATCGTCACCTGCGCAAACAGGCAGAGCGCGATGGACGCATCGGCAAGAAAATCTTGCCCGATACATCGCACGAGGAGCCGATCGATGGCTAAAAATGTCAACGGAAAGGCATATGCCCTGACTGTGCTGTGCCCAATCAGGCATGGCCATATTGATGAAGTCGCCTACTCCGACGAGGTGCTGGACCGGTTGCAGCTCTGGAATGCGCGCGATAACAGCCCGATGGCGAAGGTGCCGCAGACTTATTTGTGCCGTTATTTCATCCTGGACGATGTATACACGGAGTCGCTCCCTGGCACCGATTTTTTTGGAACCCTCACCGACGTGCTGTCTATTTTTTCCGACACCGTGCGCCGTAAGGCGCTGCCGCGCGAGGAGCATCTGAAGTCGCGCTACCTGGTTTTCTCCAGCAATTTTCACGGCGACCTCGACATATATCTGCGCGGCATGTGGAACGCGATCAGCGAAGACATCCGCTCGGTTTGGGGCTTCTGCTACGGATTCGACAAGGTCAACGATGCGGACAGCTTCATTGCCTACATGAAGAAATGCCAGCTCAGTGCCTCGCTCTTCTTTGTCGGCGCCACTGACGATCCACTGGAAGAACAGCTCAAATCCTTATACATCAAGCAGGAGTTCACGCGTTTCGCACTTGAACATCAAGGCATGCCGGCCGACAAACTTCAGCAGGCCTATAAGGAATTCATCCGTCGAGTAGAGCCGCGCAATCTACTGTTTCCTTCCTGGGCACCGGGGCAGTACCGCGTCTGAACTGAATAGAACTAACAAGAAAATTCTAGGGAGTAGTCACCCGTGACAAAGCAACTCGATTTATACGACATCCAGGGTAACGTCGTCCGCGCTTACGGGCGCTATAGTTTCCCGGTAGCGCGTTATGTGCTTCTGCGAATCAAGAACGGGGAACAGGGCAGGGCGTTCGTTCGCCACATGACGGAACGAGTCACCACCTCCTGTAACTGGGGAGAAGGCCCTGACGAAGTGCCCAAGCCCAAGGTCGCGGTCAATATCGCTTTCACCTACCAGGGTCTCAAGGCACTCGGTGTCCCACGAGCGTCGCTAATGGGCTTCTCTCCTGAATTCGTTATGGGCATGAAACAGAGGCGGGACATTCTGGGTGACGACGGCCCCAGCGCGCCCGAGCACTGGGACCCTGTCTGGCGCGGCGAGCCCGTGCATGCGCTGATCACGCTGAACGCGCAGACGCCGGCGTACCTCGAGGAACGTTATCAATGGCTTGCGGATCTCGCCGAACGTACTGGCGGTATTGACATCCTTCGCGGGCATCGCGGTGATAACGGCGCCGAAGATTTGCCCTATCAGGCTGCAAACATTGTCTTCGAAAACGGCAAGCCCACGCCAAAGGAACATTTCGGCTATACCGACGGCATAGGCGACCCGGTGTTCGAAGGGCTGCCCGACGCGGACCTGCGCGTATTTGGCCGCGGCAAGCAGACTGTAAAAGGGTGGGAACCACTTGCCACCGGCGAATTCCTGCTCGGCCATATCGATGAAGCAAAAGAATATCCGCCCGCGCCCATGCCGTTCAATCTGTCAAAGAATGGCACCTACATGGTCTACCGCAAGCTGCATGAAAACGTCGGCAGCTTCAATGCATTGCTGGATAAGGAAGGCAAAACCTATCCAGGCGGTCGCGACCTGTTGGCTGCAAAGTTCGTCGGCCGCTGGATGGACAACGGGGCGCCACTGACGGCCGCACCGGATGCCGAATCCAAACAGGCATGGGACCAGAAATTTGCGCAGGCATCAGCCGACCAGCAGGACCGCATGCTTAGCGACTTCACCTTTGACGAAGATCCTCACGGCGCGAAATGCCCATTCAGCTCTCATCTGCGCCGCATCAACCCGCGCGCCTCACTGGAAACGACCAAAGGCGCCTTCGACACACCCGGCGCACTGGCCAACCGCCGCCGTATCCTGCGGCGCGGCCTGCCTTACGGCGAAGTGAAGGACAAGACACGCGACGACGGCAATCATGGCATCGTCATCATGATGATCAATGCCGACATTAACCGGCAGTTCGAATTTGTCCAGCAGCAATGGATCAACTACGGCAACGACTTCAACGCGGGCAACGACAAGGAGGTCATCCTCGG
>JAQSWC010000059.1 GCA_029266815.1 Paucimonas sp. | reverse complement strand
TCTGGGACTTTGACTTCCACTACGCTCATAGCTTTAGCTCCGTTCTTTTTTCTTCCCCTTCAAGGGGGTGAGGCAAGGGCTTCGGGCGACATGTCGCCCGCTTGCCGAACGACACAGGCCTGCGGGCCTGTGGCTCGTTCGCTGAATGAAATGGGTTACACCGTCATCGGATTTGGCTTATTCGGATTGATGCCGTACTTCTTGATCGCATCCGCCACCACCGAAGCGGCAATCGTTCCATCTTCTGCCAGGGCCTTGAGCGCAGCGACCGTCACGTAGTAACGATTGACTTCGAAGAATTCGCGCAGCTTCTCGCGCGTGTCCGAGCGTCCGAAACCGTCTGTGCCGAGCACCTTGTAGTTGCGTCCCTTCGGCATGAAGGCACGGACCTGCTCGGCAAAAGCACGCATGTAGTCAGTCGAGGCAACGATCGGGCCGGTGGTGTCCTGAAGGCACTTCGTGACATGAGCGACACGCGGCGCTTCGGTCGGGTGCACCAGGTTCCAACGGTCGACGTCCTGGCCATCGCGAGCCAGCAGGTTGAACGATGGGCAGGACCAGATATCGGCCTCGACCTTCCAGTCCTTTTTCAGCAGTTCAGCAGCTGCGATTACTTCGCGCAGGATGGTGCCGGAGCCCATCAGTTGTACGCGCTGCTTGCCTTTCTTGTCGCCGGGCTGTAGCAGGTACATGCCCTTGAGGATGCCCTCTTCCTGGCCTTCCTTGATGCCGGGATGCGGGTAGTTCTCGTTCATCAGGGTGATGTAATAGAACACGTCTTCCTGGTTCTCGACCATACGCTTCAGGCCGTCGTGCAGGATGACAGCGACTTCATGCGCGAAGGTCGGGTCGTAGGAAATGCAGTTCGGTACGGTCGAGGCCAGAATCTGGCTGTGTCCGTCTTCGTGCTGCAGGCCTTCTCCGTTCAGTGTCGTGCGACCGGCCGTACCGCCCAGCAGGAAACCGCGCGAACGCAGGTCGCCTGCTGCCCATACGAGGTCGCCGACGCGCTGCAGGCCGAACATCGAGTAGAACGTATAGAACGGGATCATGATGCGGTTGTTCGACGAGTAGGAGGTCGCCGCGGCGATCCACGAGCACATTGCGCCCGCTTCATTGATGCCTTCCTGCAGAATCTGGCCGGCCTTGTCTTCGCGGTAGTACGACACCTGGTCCTTGTCCACCGGCTCGTACAACTGTCCCTGCTGGTTGAAGATGCCGATCTGGCGGAACAGGCCTTCCATCCCGAAGGTACGCGCTTCATCGACCAGAATCGGCACAACGCGCGACTTCAACGCCTCGTCGCGGAGCAGCGTCGTCAGGAAGCGAACATAGGCTTGCGTGGTCGAGATCTCGCGGCCTTCCGCGGTCGGATCCAGCACAGCCTTGAAGGTGGACAGCGGCGGCACCGGCAGCGTCTCGTCGGCCTTCTCACGGCGTGAAGGCAGATACCCGCCCAAGGCCTTGCGGCGCTCGTGCAAATACTTGATTTCAGGCGCGTCGTCGGAAGGCTTGTAGAAAGGTACGTCCGGCAGCTTGTCGTCTGAAATGGGGATGGCAAAGCGGTCGCGCATTTCGCGGATCGCCTGATCATCGAGTTTCTTGGTCTGGTGTGCTGTGTTGCGCGCTTCGCCGGACTTGCCCATGCCGTAACCCTTGACAGTCTTCACCAAGAGTACAGTCGGCTGGTCCTTGCTCTCTTGTGCGACCTTGAATGCCGCATAGATCTTGTGCGGATCGTGGCCGCCGCGAGTCAGGCGCCAGATGTCGTCGTCGGACATGTTGGAAACCATTTCCAGCAACTTCGGATGCTTGCCAAAGAAGTGCTTGCGCACGTAGGCGCCGTCCTTGGCCTTGTAGTTCTGATATTCGCCATCGACGGTTTCCATCATCACGCGCTGCAGAATGCCTTCCTTGTCTTTGGCCAGCAGTTCGTCCCAGCCCGGACCCCAGATGACCTTGATGACATTCCAGCCGGCGCCACGGAAATCGGCTTCCATTTCCTGGATGATCTTGCCGTTGCCGCGCACCGGACCGTCCAGGCGCTGCAGGTTGCAGTTGATGATCATGACGAGGTTGTTCAGACGCTCGCGGCCGGCCATGCCGATCGCACCCATCGATTCCGGCTCGTCCATCTCGCCATCGCCGCAGAAGACCCAGACCTTGCGGTTCTCAGTCTGCGCAATGCCACGAGCATGCAGATACTTGAGGAAGCGCGCCTGGTAGATCGCCATCAGCGGGCCGAGGCCCATCGAGACGGTCGGGAATTGCCAGAAATCCGGCATCAGTTTCGGGTGCGGATACGAAGACAGGCCCTTGCCATCGACCTCACGGCGGAAGTTCAGCAGGTGGTCTTCAGTCAGTCGGCCCTCAAGGAAAGCGCGGGCGTAAATGCCGGGCGAAGAGTGGCCTTGAATGTAAAGCAGATCGCCGCCGTGGTTTTCGGACGGCGCATGCCAGAAATGGTTGAAGCCGATGCCCAGCATGTTCGCGAGCGACGCGAAGCTGGAGATATGGCCGCCGAGGTCGCCGTCGGCACGGTTGGCTTTCACCACCATCGCCATCGCGTTCCAGCGCATCCAGGAGCGCAGGCGCTCTTCATATTCAAGATTACCAGGGCAATGCGCACCGAGATGCGCGGGAATGGTGTTGACGTAAGCAGTATTGCTGGAGAACGGAATCTGCGCGCCGCGACGGCGGGCCAGATCAACCATGCGCTCCATCAGATAGTGCGCGCGCTCCGGTCCTTCGGTTTCGATCACGGCCTCAAGTGCATCGAGCCATTCCTGCGTTTCCATCACATCGGGGTCGTTGGCTGCTTGGGCCAACACTTGGTCTAGCTGGGCTGACATTACTATGTCTCCTATCTGATTGCGTCACCCGATTTGGACAGCAGGGCCGGGTCTTTGTGACAAGTTTGAAAGGGGTTGGACTGGTCGGATTGTTAAAAGCGCCGACATTCTAACAGCAATTTATTAAGTTTCAAATTGCGAGATGTTGTCTCATAATGTGAAATTTAGTGTGCGGCGCAGCATATCTATATATCCGGCGTAGCAATTCCCAGAGGGAACACCAAGCGTAAAAAGGCGTCTCACCTGCTCCCTTTATAATTCCGGACTTTGCCCTTCTATTACTTACACGCCATGTCCGCTCAACTCATCAATGGAAATCATCTTTCCCAACAACTCCGCGGCGAAATCGCCGAGCGCGCCGCCGCATTGACCGCCAAGGGCAAGCAGCCCGGCCTGGCTGTCATAATTGTGGGAGACGATCCGGCCAGCCATGTTTATGTGCGAAACAAGGTGAAGGCCTGCGGTGACGTCGGCTTCCACTCGGTGCTGGAAAAATATGACGCATCGCTGAGTGAAGAGGAATTATTGAACCGCATCCGTGCGCTGAATGAAGACGCTTCCATCCACGGCATCCTGGTCCAGATGCCGCTGCCCAAGCACATCAACGCGTTCAAGGTGATCGAGACCATCTCCGCCGCCAAGGACGTGGACGGCTACTCCGTGCTGAGCGCAGGCGAACTGATGTCGGGCCTGCCAGGTTTTCGCCCTTGCACGCCCTACGGCTGCATGAAACTGATTGAAAGCACCGGCTACGATTTGCGCGGCAAACATGCCGTGGTAATTGGCCGCAGCAATACGGTCGGCAAGCCGATGGCCCTTTTGCTCTTGCAAGCGAATGCGACCGTCACCATCTGCCATAGCGGAACACCAGATCTCGCTTACCACACTAAACAGGCGGACGTGGTGGTTGCCGCGGTCGGCCGCCGCAATACGCTGACCGGGGACATGGTCAAGCCAGGCGCCGTGGTGATCGACGTCGGCATCAACCGCAACGACGAAGGCAAATTGTGCGGCGACGTCGACTTCGACAGCGTAGAAAAAGTGGCAGGCTACATCACGCCGGTGCCGGGTGGCGTCGGCCCGATGACGATCACGATGCTGCTGATGAACACACTGGAATCCGCCGAGAGAAACTGAGATTGTGCTTCAGCGTGCAAAATCATTTACTGAACAGATAGGCATATGACTACAGACACCATATCCAACAATCCGCTTCTCGATTTTTCCGATCTGCCGCGTTTCGACGCCATCAAGCCGGAACATGTCACACCTGCCGTCGAGGCGCTGCTGCAGGAAAATCGCGCGGTCGTGGCTCGGCTCGAACAGCCGATGGATAAGGTGACATGGTCAGGCTTTGCCGAGCCTCTGGAGGAGTCCACCGAGAAGCTGGGTCGTGCCTGGGGCGTGGTCGGCCATCTGAATGCGGTCGCCGACACGCCGGAACTGCGTGCCGCCTATAACGAAAACCTGCCGAAGATCACCGAGTTCTGGACTTCGCTGTCGCAAAATCTCGCTCTCTTCGACAAGTACAAGGCGCTGCGCACGTGTGAGGAATATTCCAGCTACTCACCTGCACGCAGGAAGATCATTGAGAATGCTCTGCGCGATTTCCGCCTGGGCGGCGCCGAACTGCCCGAAGACAAAAAGGAACGCTTTGCCGAAATCCAGGAGAAGCAGGCTGCACTGGCCACGAAATTTTCCGAGAATGTGCTGGACGCGACCAATGATTACGCGCTGTTCGTCGATGATGAAGCCGAACTCGCCGGGCTTCCCGACGATGCAAAGCAGGCAGCACGTTCAGCCGCTGAGAAGGAAGGCAAGCCGGGCTATAAGTTCACGCTGCATTTCCCGTCCTACTATCCGTTGCTGCAATACGCAGACAGCCGCGGGCTGCGTGAAACCATCTACCGCGCGAATGTCACCAAGGCTTCCGAACTCGGCGCAAAGCCCGAGTGGGACAATACGCAGAACATCGCCGACCTGCTGAAACTGCGGGATGAGGAAGCCGCACTGCTCGGTTACGGGAATTTCGCCGAAGTGTCGCTGGTGCCAAAAATGGCGGAAACGCCGGAGCAGGTCATCTCGTTTCTCGAAGACCTTGCCAAACGTGCGCGCCCTTTCGCTGAGAAGGACTTGAACGAGCTTCGTGCGTTTGCCAAACAGGAGATCGGAATCGACAAGCTGGAAGCGTGGGATGTCGCTTATGCGTCGGAAAAACTGCGGGAACAGCGGTACGCGTTTTCTGAACAGGAAGTAAAGCAGTACTTCCCTGAACCGAAGGTTATCGAGGGCCTGTTCCGCGTGGTGCAGACCTTGTTTTCGGTGGAAATCAAGCCGGATACCGCATCCGTCTGGAACAAGGATGTGACATTCTACCGCCTCGAACGCGACGGCAAACTGGTCGGCCAGTTCTATCTCGACCTTTACGCGCGCAACGGCAAGCGTGGCGGCGCTTGGATGGACGATGCGGGGGGCCGCAAGCTGACGCCCCGTGGTGTGCAGTCGCCAGTGGCTTACCTGACCTGCAACTTCAGCGAACCGCAGATCGTTGAGGGCAAGCAGAAACCCGCCTTCTTCACGCACGATGAAGTCATCACCCTCTTCCATGAATTTGGCCATGGCATTCACCACATGCTGACGCAGGTGGATGAACTCGGCGTAGCGGGCATCTCCGGCGTTGAGTGGGATGCAGTCGAGCTCCCGTCGCAGTTCATGGAAAACTTCTGCTGGGAGTGGGAAGTGCTGCAGCACATGACTTCTCATGCAGACACCGGCGCGCCGCTGCCGCGTGAGCTCTTCGACAAGATGATCGCAGCGAAGAATTTCCAGTCCGGACTGATGACGCTGCGTCAGGTGGAATTCGCACTGTTCGACATGCATTTGCATTTCGACCACGATCCCTCCGGCATGCATACAGCAAGAGATGTTCTGGCCGAGGTAAGGAAACAGGTAGCAGTGCTGATTCCTCCCGAATTCAACCGATTCGAGACAAGCTTCAGCCATATCTTTGCCGGTGGATATTCGGCGGGGTACTATAGCTACAAGTGGGCCGAGGTGCTCTCGGCGGATGCCTACAGCGCATTTGAGGAATCGGGCGCGACCAGCGGCAATATCCTCGTGCCCGAAACCGGACGCAAGTTCCTCAGGGAGATTCTGGAAATGGGCGGCTCCCGTCCGGCACTGGAATCGTTCAAGGCTTTCCGCGGACGCGAGCCGAATATCGATGCACTGCTGCGTCACAATGGAATGGTTGGCTAGAAAAAGAAGGTCAGGAGGAAAAATGAAAACATCGCGACTGCTGATGCCGCTATTGCTGCTTACCGCCGCGGGCGGCGCCTACGCCCAGATGTACAAGTGGGTAGGGCCTGACGGCAAGGTTACTTACAGCGACACTCCGCCCCCGCCCAGCGCAAGGAAGGTCGAAACAAAGTTACTGATTGATAACGCCAGCATTGACACCTCGAACCTTCCCTACGAACTCGCGGAGGCAGTAAAGAACAGCCCCGTGACCCTTTACACGACATCGAAATGCCCCGCTTGTGACGACGGAAGAAAACTTCTATCCAATCGCGGCGTGCCGTTCGTGGAGAAAACCGTATCGACCAGCGAGGATATAGCTCAGTTGAAAAAGGCTGGCGGTGAAACTCATTTGCCTTTCCTGGTGGTCGGCCGCAGCAAACAGCAGAATTTCGAGCCTGGCGCATGGAATACCACGCTGACCTCTGCCGGTTACCCTGAATCCAACCGTCTACCCAAAAACTATCACAATCCCGAAGCGCAATCGGCAGCGCCTAAGCCGGCTGATGATGCTACTCAGCGCACAGGTCAGAAAAAAAAGAGCGAGCCTGAAATCCGCCCGGAAGCTCTGCCGGACCCGATAGGCAACGCACCGCCGGGATTCCGCTTCTAGCGGCGCGCAGATCGAGTGCCCGCATTCCAGCCAACGTCAGACCCTGATGCAGCAATGACGCGTGTCGACTTTCACAGCAACGTGCCCGACAGGATTGCCTATGCGTGCCGTCTGATCCGCAAGGCACGCGCAAACCGATGCCAGGTGGTTGTTATGGCGGCAGATTCTGCGCAGATGCAAACGCTTGACGAAGCCTTGTGGACCTTCGCAGAACAGGAATTCCTGCCCCACGTCGCGGCAGGGGACGCGCTTGCCGCGCAAACCCCGGTTGTTCTGGCCTGCAGCGACGACGCAGAGCTTCCGCACCATGAAGTGATGATCAATATTTCGGATCGGACGCCGCAACATTTTGCCCGCTTCGAGCGACTCTTTGAGATTGTTTCCATGGAAGAGTCGGAGGTCGCCGCTGGACGGGAGCGCTACCGTTACTACAAGGCACGCGGCTACCCTCTGACCCATTTCGTCGCTGATAAGACATGAGCAATTTGACCATCGATGCCGGCATACCGGTTCTCACCGAATTTCTGGACAAGCCGGCAACCGCTCCGGCACCGGCGGCTTCCGCGATCCGTGAAGACATACCGATATTGCGGGAACAGATTCCGGAAGCTGCGGATACTGCAGTCGCGGCGGAACCGCTGCCGGAGGAACAGCCCCTTCAACCGGAATTCGATTTCGCCGAAGTCGAGGATGAATTGATCGAACGGGTGCTGAAATCCCTTCAGGCTCGGGTCGATCCGCTGGTCGATTCCCGGGTTCGGGACAGCTTGGCGGATGTGCTGCAGATTGCCGTAGATGGAATTGCGGTAGAAATAAGACAAGGTTTGCACGAAGCCTTGAAGGACGTGGTTTCCCGGGCCGTGAGTGACGAGATGGCCCGCTTCAAAAAATAATTTATAAAAGTTTTTTTTATTTTTTTGTTTTTTCAAACAAAAATCAAAGCCAATACGTTTAAAAATAAAAAAATAACACCCTGTATTGAATACCCCTTAAACCCTTAAATTTCTACAATCTCCCCATCGATTAACGGAGATTGTGATGAAAGTCATCGTTCTGGGTTCAGGCATTATTGGTACCGCATCGGCATGGTTTTTGAACAAGGCCGGCCATGATGTCACCGTCATTGAGCGACAGCCGGGCGCCGCGCAGGAAACCAGTTTCGCCAACGGCTGCCAGATTTCGGTATCCCACGCGGAACCCTGGGCCAATCCTGCCGCTCCGGGAAAAATCCTCAAATGGCTGGGCAAGGAAGATGCGCCGCTGCTCTATCGCTTCCGTCCTGAATGGCTGCAATGGCGCTGGGGTCTGAATTTCCTGCGCGAATGCACGCCGGCCCGCACTGCGCACAATATCCGCCAAATTGTCGCCATAGCCGAATACAGCCGCCAGACACTGCAGTCAGTCCGTGCCGAAACGGGCGTTGATTACGATTGCCTGACGAAGGGCATCCTGCATTTCTATACCGATGAAAAGGAATTCCAGGACTCCCTGCCGGCCGCCAAGCTGATGCGCGACCTCGGTTGCCAGCGCGATTCGATCGGCGCCGACGAAGTCGTGCGCATTGAGCCGGCGCTGGCGAAGATTCGCGACAAGATCGTCGGCGGCGATTTCACTGCCACCGATGAATCGGGCGACGTCTACAAGTTCACCCACGGACTTGCGCAGAAATCCGCTGAAGCCGG
>JAQSWC010000378.1 GCA_029266815.1 Paucimonas sp. | reverse complement strand
TCAATCCGTTCGCTGAAAGCCCGATGGGCGCGCAAGGCCTCATGCAGGTGATGTCAAAAATCCACCATGACAAGTTCAAGGAACTCGGCGGTCCGCAGGCAGCACTTAATCCGGTAGCCAATATTAAGGTCGGCTCGCTGATACTCAAGGAATATCTGCGCCGCACCGGTTCGATGGAAGGCGCGCTCAAGATGTATGTCGGCGCCTCCGACTGGAATACCGAAGCAGGTTACGGGGCGAAGGTTCTGGCTGAATACCAGCGGCTGAAAGAAGTGGCCGCCGGCCAGCGCGTGCCGATCACGTCAGGGTCGAATGTTCCTATCGCCGTGAAGGCGCCCGCTCCGGCCCCGCAGGAAACCTTGCCGCCTGAAGCGGAAGCTTCGCCGACGTCTACGCACCTTCTCGAACAAAACTCGGAACGGGTGACTGCACTGTAATCCGTTCGCCGCAATCCGATTATCGGCTGCACAAAACGGCTGCATAAAAACAAAACCCGCATTTCTGCGGGTTTTGTTTTTCACTAACCTGATCTTTGCAATCAGAAGCCGGGCTTGGCAGCCGCGCGGTTATAGGCTGCAATACCGGCAAGGATTTCAGCCTTGGCCTCTTCCGGACCAAACCAGCCTTCCACCTTCACCCATTTACCTTTTTCAAGGTCCTTGTAGTGCTCGAAGAAGTGCTGGATCTGCTTCAGGCGCAGCTCGTTCAGGTCTTCCGGCTTCTGCCAATGCGAATAGATCGGCAACGCCTTGTCGACCGGCACAGCTAGCAGCTTCGCATCGCCGCCGGCTTCATCGACCATCTTCAGCACGCCGATCGGGCGGCAGCGCACCACCACGCCAGGAATCAGCGGAAAGGGCGTAATCACCAGCACGTCAACCGGATCGCCGTCATCAGCGATCGTATGCGGAATATAGCCATAGTTGCACGGGTAGTGCATGGCAGTACCCATAAAGCGATCGACAAAAATCGCGCCGGATTCCTTGTCTACTTCATATTTGACCGGATCGCCATTCATCGGAATTTCGATGATGACGTTGAAATCATTGGGAACGTCTCGCCCTGCGGGAACGTTATTAAGACTCATAGTGCGTACTCAGGAAGAAAAAAGAATTTTGCTAGGCGCAGATTATAGCTTTATTAAGAGAGGCTTTGTGCGCCGCAGCAGGTGAATTTATGTAAAACGCTTCACTAATTAAACTAGTGTAGACAAGGCGCAAAGCCGGAAATGCGAAGCGGCTTCGATAGCATTTCCCAAGGCCTCATGCAACTGGGCCAGCTTGAGATGCGCTTCGCGCAAGGTCGATGCTTCACTAGCGTTTGATAATGCCTGCTCCAGATATCGTTGCGCCTTACCCCACAATTTCTGCCGCACGCACAATACGCCCAGCGTCAGTGCCAGTTCCGCGTCATCCGGATGTTGCATGAGCCAGGCCTCGCAACGTTCGATCTGCGCAAGAAGCGTGGCCGATCCTTCCTCACCCGCCGACATGCGATAGGCGCGCAGAAGGCGGTCATCCCAATTTTCGTTCAGTGCGCGCTCCACCAGGGCACGGGCATCATCATGCAGGCCGCAGCGGCTCATGGCATCCGCAGCACGAACTGCGACGTACGGCTGCACACGGTCGCTCTCCGGTATGGTGGACCACGCTCTGCGTATCGACTCCGCGTCATGGCTCGGGTTGGACAGCAGGTCTTCGTAAGCCAGTTCGCGCAGACGCTTCGACAGCGCGGGATGCAGCGCCTTGTGCTTGTCCAATGCGCGCACCAGGCGCAACACTTCGGGCCAATTCTTCGCGCGCTGGTTGGCTTTCAATGCAAGCCTCAGCGCATGAATATGGCGCGTGCCGCTGGCATTGAGCTCCCTGACATAGGCCAGCGCCGGTTCAGGACGGTGCTCATCGACCAGTAGCTCGATCGCCGTCATCAGGCGTGCCGTTTTCATCGATTTGTCGTGCTCTATGGTAGCCAGCCAGGAATCGCGTCGCGCGGATTCTTGCATTCGATGCGCGGCACGCGCGGCGACCAGGGCTGCCAGCCCCTTGTTTTCTTCATGCCCGAGGGCGCGGCGAGCCGCCTTCTCCGCATGACCGAAGCGGCCTTCGAACCAGCTTTTCAGGGCATCATGCAGCGCGCGATTGCTTTCCCGCTCGCGCTTGTCCCTGCGATAGGCAGCCACGCGGCCCGGCATCTGGAAAGCGGCGCTGACAGCAGAGATAAGGAAATAGAGAGCGACGAACCCGATTGCCGCCAGCAGGAGGAACAGGTTGAGCGACAGATCTATACGATGCGGCGGATAGAAAAACACCACATTGCCGAGGTTGTAGCGCGCGGTAACGGCAAGGCCAACCGCCGCCGCGAACAGGATCAGAAGCCGGAGGAAAATTCGCATTGCTGTCCGCTCTTAAGGCGAGGAAAATTCGCATTGCTGTCCGCTCTTAAGGCTTCGCCTTGTAATTGCGAACGGCATTCAAGCTGTCGGCAAGGGTGGGCATGTCGATTGACAGGTTACTTGTCTGAGCCTGGCGAAGAATTGCCTGGGCGGTCTGCGTATGCTTTGCGCGGCTATCGAAGTACTTCATGATTGCGTCCTGCGCGGCGACCATGTCGTTGCGGAACGCATATTCATTGCGCGACAGCAGCGCCAGACGGGCGTTCATTAAGCGAAGCTTGAGGTTTTCGCGCACATAGTAGGCTTGGGTTGGAGATAGAAGAAGCGCCTCGGGCGTCTCCACATTTCTAATGACGATCAACTGCCGGAAATCATCCCAAAATTCCGTGCTCCAGCTTTGCCAGCGCTCCTGGAGCGACACCAGCCAATCGGTGCGCTGAGGATCTTTCTCGACACCCGGCTTCTTGCTTTGCGCCTTGCGTTCCGCTCTCAGCGAGACTTTGGGCGGCGTGGCCGGGAGCGACGGTTTCTCGTCCGACAGCAAGGGCATGTGCTCCACTTGCGCAATCACGCTGTCGAGCCGCAATGCAATGCCGGTCAGATCGGCGCTCGGCAAAGCCTTTAGCCGTTCCATGTCGCGCGCGATTGCGCGCCGGACGTTGATGAACTGCGGCTTTTCGGAGCGCGACAGCCGGTTGTCGGCATTCTGAAGCGCAATCAATGCGCCTTGCACGTTGCCGGCGAGTTGCAACTGCTGGCTGGCCGTGGACAAGACCTGCTCAATTTCCGCCAGGGTCCATTCGTCGCGACTCCGGGACAAGTCCTGGTAAAGCTGCTCAAGCGCCACCTGCTGGTC
>JAQSWC010000058.1 GCA_029266815.1 Paucimonas sp. | reverse complement strand
GGGAGCCCCGGCCTGGTGAAATTCGGGATGCCATTGCACGCCCATCACGAAATTCGATTTGCGGTAGCGGATCGCTTCGATGATGTTGTCGCTGCCGGACACCGCTTCAACCGAAAGATCGCGGCCCAGCGTCTTCACCGCCTGGTGATGAATCGAATTCACGAGCAATTTTTGTTGTGCCGGAAACATGCGTGACATCGTTGATCCTTCCGTGAGGCGCAGCTCATGGTAATGGCGGTCATAGGAATCGCTCACATGGTCGATCGCAGTTGGCACATCGGTGGCGATGTCTTGGTAAAGCGATCCGCCGAAAGCCACGTTGATCAACTGGCATCCGCGGCAGATGCCAAGCACCGGCTTGTCCGCCTCGATGAATTCATGCAGCAACTCCAGCTCATACATGTCACGCGCGCGGTCGCCGTTCCATTCCGGTCGGGTGGCAGTCTCCGAATAGCTCTGCGGCGCCACGTCTGCACCGCCCTGTAACACCAGGCCATCCAGATGGCGGGCGTAATCCCGCAGCCTGATGTTGCTCGGATGGAGCAATCCATTCGCGTTGACGGTAGGAATGCCGCGTGCGACGCGATTGGAAATGGATTGCGCGCGCGCGCTGACGATATGCCACATCGCTCTCCACGGAGATTCTTCCGCTCCATAGCGCGGCATATTGCTTTCCTGAAGGCGTGGATTGGCAGGGCTGCCATTGGCTGCTGCCGCGTCGGTTGATGCGGGGGGCTGCTGATGAGTTTCGTCGTTGGCGGACATGGCGGAGGTGGATGTCGACAATGAGTGGAGGTTTCTGCCTGCCTCCGAATGCCCCCATTTTATGACCAAAATGATTGGGCCGCGTTGAGTGCAGTTTGCAAGGCATGAGGTAAGGCTGCAAGCCTGGATGGCACAGCGCTAGTGCCTTTCGGCGGTGAAACATCTCAGGCTTCTGTCAATGCGGCTTCCTGGTGAAGCAGAAGGAAGATACGTGCTTCCAGTCCTCCTTCAGGGCGGTTCATCAGGGACAGCCTGGCATTCAGGGCGAGTGTCAGTTGCTGGGCAATGGCGAGGCCGAGTCCGGTGCCGCCAGTTTCCCGGCTGCGTGAGCTTTCGACGCGGTAAAAAGGTTTTAGCACGGCTTCGAGTTCATGCTCCGGAATGCCGGGGCCGCGGTCCAGGATTCTGAGAGTCACATGGCTTTCATCCGCCTCGGCACAAAGTTCAACGTCATGACCGAACTTGAGCGCATTGTCGAGCAGATTGCTGACGATGCGCCGCAAGGCGTGCGGCCGCGTAGTAATCACAACGTCCGGCACCTTGGCCAGTGCTATTTCCCGGCCCTGATCGTTGTAGTCTGCCGCAAGGCTAGACAGAAATGCCGGAAGATCGACCCTGCACAGTGCCTCGTTCATGCTGTGCATGCTTCGCGCATAAGTGAGCCCTTCCTGTACCAGTGCCTGCATTTCATTCAGGTCATCCAGCATCTTGCTCCGCACCCCGGTTTCGTCCAGCAATTCCGCACGCAGCTTCATGCGAGTGAGCGGAGTCTGCAAGTCGTGTGAAATCGCTGCAAGTATTCTTGTGCGTTCGGCCAGATGTTCGGTAATCTGCCGCTGCATGGCATTGAATGCGGCTGCCGCCGCTGCTATTTCGGCAGGCCCGGTTTCGGGGAGCGGTTCGCATTTCAAAGACGTTCCCAGTTTTTTTGCGGCCCTTGAAAGCTTCATCAACGGGACGGTGGCTTGCCTCGTGCCTATCCAGATGAAGGCGAACACCACCAGCATTTGCGCGGGAAAGATAATGCCGCCCAGCCAGTGTACGGCTGCGGGTACGATCGGGACTTCGGCGGTCAGCGGCGTGCCGTCGGCAAGCTGCACGCGCAGTCTCACTTCTTCGGACGGTGAACGTGGAGCGGCGGCTGCAATCGCATAGCGCGTGCCCAATTCTCGTTCCATGGTGCCATGCAGATAGCGGGCGTAGTAATCCAGTGATGCCGGTTGCGCCGGGTCGAACGGTTCGCTCCCGAGCGAGAAGCGGTAGTACTTCCTCTGCAGGCGAGGCAGCATTGCTTGTCTTTCTTCCGGCGACAAGGGAGAAAGCAGCTCGATCGCAGACGCCATATCTTTGGCAAGGAAGTGTCCGACGGCGGTTTCTACATAATCCTGCCCGGCGAGCCGCTCAATGACACCCCCCAGCAGATGGCCGGCGAAGAGCGCCAGAACGATGTTGAAAGTCAGTCGCGTGAACAGCCGCTTCGGCCACACTATCCTCATGATCAGCGCGCTCAGCATCATCATGAGCCGTTGCCCGCTTTCACGCCGACCGAGAATACGTAACCTTCGCTGCGTACCGTCTTGATGTAACGCGGATTGCGCGAGTCGTCGCGCAGCCGCTGGCGCAGGCGGCTGACGAGAATGTCGATCGATCGATCAAAGGCATCGGCATCGCGTCCTTGGGTCAGATTGAGCAACTGATCGCGGCTCAGCACCCGCTGCGGATGCTCCAGAAAAATGCGCAGCAACCGATACTCGGCGCCGCTCAGTGCGACCATCGTGCCCGCTTCATCGAACAGGTTGCGCTCTGCCGTGTCCAGAATCCACGTACCGAAGTGAAGGCGATGTTCCGTCTCCATGGCCTGCATGTTCGCGGGCAGCATGCGCGCACGGCGAAGAATGGCGCGTATGCGGGCCAGCAATTCACGCGAGGCAAACGGCTTGGTCAGATAGTCGTCGGCGCCCATTTCAAGGCCGATCACACGGTCCGTTTCATCGTTAAGGGCTGTTAACATCAATACCGGCATGGTGCGGTGCGAGCCGGCGCGCAAATCACGGCACAAGACCAGTCCGTCTTCGCCCGGCATCATAAGGTCCAGCACCACGAGATCAATCATGCCGTCGGCTAGCTCGGCCCGCATTTGCCTGCCGTTGGCAGCCGTGCTCACTCGGAAACCGTTTTTCTCAAGATAGCGGCAGACCAGCGAACGGATTTCCGCATCGTCGTCCACCACCAGAATGTGGTCGCTTCGCTCCATGCCTCGTTTTACCTTAATTGCGCCGGGGTTTGTATCGCATTGTATCTGTGCCGTACTGCGATACGGTGCGTTACCAAACAGCCCTCCTCGTGAAACATGGCCGACACATGCAGGGATTTCAATGCGGTTGTCGTCAAAGTCAACGGAGTGCTCGATGAAACAACCAGTGGTGTCACTTAAAAACGTGTCGAAAAACTATGTGCTTCCTTCAGGCGCTTTTTGCGCGCTCAGGGATATCAGCCTGGATATTTACCAGGGTGAATCGATTGCACTCGTCGGCCGCTCGGGCAGCGGCAAATCCACCCTGCTGAACCTGATGGCCGGCATCGATACGCCCAGCAGAGGCGAGATTCATGCTGCAGGAGCGGCGGTGCATAGGCTGGATGAAGAGACATCGGCGGCGTGGCGCGGAAGGAAGGTCGGCATTGTTTTCCAGTTTTTCCAGCTCATGCCTACATTGACGATAGTGGAAAACGTCATGCTGCCTATGGATTTCTGCAATAGTTTTCCAGTCCGGGAGCGGCGGGCGAGAGCCATGTCCTTGCTGGAGAAGCTTGGCATTGCTTCGCAGGCGGACAAGCTGCCTGCAGCTCTGTCGGGCGGACAGCAGCAGCGCGCTGCCATTGCACGCGCACTGGCCAATGATCCACCTTTGATCGTGGCTGATGAGCCGACAGGAAATCTCGATTCGCAGACTTCCCGTGAGGTGATCGAACTGTTTACCTCTCTTTCGGCGGAAGGGAAAACGGTAGTCATAGCGACGCACGATTGGCGGCTCAAACAGCGCTTTTCGCGCACCGTTGCCCTGGAAGACGGTCGCGTCCTGTGTGATAAGGAGAGCATGAATGCCGATGCTGCTTAATAAAATGCTTGCCGATACGCGCGGCGCCAAAGGGCGGCTGGCAATGGCTGCCCTAGGGCTTGCAGGCGGCGTGTTCGCCCTGACGACCATGCTGTTCGGATTCAGTGTCCTCACGCGGGAAATTTCCAGTAACTATCTCGCTACCAATCCTGCTTCGATTTTCATCAGCCTGAACGCACTCGACCACGAGACCCTGAGTGAAATACGGCGGCTTCCCGGCATCGCGGATGTAGAAGCGACCGCCACAGTGGACGCCAAAGCCCGAACGGCGGGCGGAGAATGGCTGCCGGCAAAGATTTTCGTGATTCCCGACCCTGAGGCTTGGAATATCAGCCGGGCATTTCCTCATGCGGGCACATGGCCGCTGCCGGCAGGGTCCATTCAACTCGAGAAGGAGGCGCTTGCTCTAGCCGGATCAAAAATCGGAGATTCTCTGTTACTTAAGTTGAATGAGCAGACGGAAAGCAAGGCGCTTATTTCTGGTACTTTGCATGATCCAGCTCTGGCGCCGGCCTGGCAAGAGCAGGCGCTGTACGTCTATGCAACTCCAGACACCATGGCTGTATTGGGAGCCAAGACCGCGCTGAATACCCTGAAAGTGACTATTGACGGTCATGCGGACAAGCTCTCCGAGGTGGACCAGACTGCTGCCACGATCGCGGCATGGCTGCAGGCACGCGGGCATACGATTGAATCGGTGCGTGTGCCTCCGCGTATGCATCCGCACCAAAAGCAGATGACTGCGACGCTGAAGATGTTGCTGGGATTTGGCGTGCTGGCGCTTGCCTTGGGTGCAGTGCTGTCTGCTTCCCTGATTGGTAACCTCCTGGCACAGCAGGTGCCGCAGATCGGGATCATGAAAGCAGTCGGCGCACGAAGGTGGCAGATTATGTCGCCGTATATCGGCATGGTCGCCCTAATTGCGCTTGCTGCCTTGGCAATCGGCGTTCCGAGCGGCCTGGGCGCCGGAAACATGCTGGCGGATCGCAGTACGCGGATGCTGAATTTTTCGATTGCAAGCCGGCAGATGCCACTATGGGCGTGGGTAATGCTTCTTTCCAGCGCACTCATATTTCCCTTGCTAGCCGCGTGGATACCGATTCATAGCGCATCCAGAATTACGGTAAGGGACGCGATCGATGCTACGGGAGTGAGAAGCCACGAATTCGGCACCGGCAGAATGGATGTCTGGTTGAGCAAGCTAACTACCCCAAGCCGGCTGCTGCTTCTTTCCATCCGCAATTCTTTCCGGCGCAAGCAAAGACTCGCGCTGACGATAAGCCTGCTGGCTGTGTCAGGAGCCCTGTTCATCGGTAGCCTGAATCTCAAGAGCGCATGGGAAAAGAGCCTCGTGCAGGCGGCTGATGCACGCCGCTATGATATTGAAGTCATTCTGAATGCCCAGGTGCAGACGCAACCGGCGATTGAGCAGATCATGCGCGTTCCTGGAGTGCATACAGTGGAATCGTGGGAGTTTGCAGCCGCCGCTCGTACTCACTCGAATGAGCTGGCGATCGAGCGAACCTATCCCGATGAGGCCCATGGCAGCCTCATCATGTCTGCCGTGCCCCCAGGAAGCACGCTGTTAAAGCTGCCATTGCTGGCAGGAGGGTGGCTCTCGCAGGAAGATGCAGATGCAGTAGTTCTCACACACGCGGCATTGGATTTTTTTCCTGGCGCGAAGTTGGGCGACAAAATACCTGTTACGGTCGGAAGCCAACGCGGTGTGTTCAAGATTGCAGGCATCGCCAAGGAATCCATGGCCCTGCCCAAGATCTACATTTCCTCCCTGGAGTTTCAAAAATTCGTGCCGCGCGACGTCACGTTTGGGAGAGTGCGCATTTCCCTGGACAAGCATGATGCCTTGTCGATTGATGACGCGGGGCGTGCCATTGAAAGGGAGCTACGCCTGAATGGAATAAGGATCAGTGAAATGATCACCGAGAACATGCTGAGTAAAGTAATAGAAGGGCATATCGCCATCCTGATTTTCGTTTTGCTGGCGGTTGCTGCTGTAATGGGCTTCGTCGGAAAGTTGGGGCTTCTGTCGGCAATGAGCATGAGCGTGATCGAGCGTTACCGGGAGTTCGGCATACTGCGTGTGATTGGCGGAAAGCCGAGCGTGGTGCGCCGCCATCTCGTATATGAGGGGCTGTTTGTCGGATTGCTGAGCTGGGTGACGGGCATGCTGCTGTCGATGCCGTTGTCTGCGGCTTTCGGAGCCTTCCTCGGTAATATGTCCTTCGGCGAGCCGCTGCCCTTTGCGCTGTCGCCTGTCGGCCTGATCGCGTGGATGGCGATCATTGCCGTCGGAGCGGTGGCGGCGAGCGCGTATCCCGCAGGGAAGGCGATGCGTTTGCCGATACGCGAAACGCTCGCGATGCTGTAGCAATCCGCTTGCCGGTCCAGGTTCCAGCACATCGAGCCGGTTCAGTACCTAGTTCGGCACTGGCCTGTAGGCAACGTCAGGGCTTTTTTGCGAAGGCGGCAGTTTTCTGACACGATCAAGCGCATCGGTCACGTAGCTGCGAACATCAGACGGAAGGGCTGCGCAGAGCATTGCGGCCAGACGGTCGATGGTTGTAGGGGGCAAAGGTTCATCGTCGCCCATAATCGGGGTGGCTTTGTAGCGCATCCCGCCCGTGGCTTCACCGTCGTCTACCCGGCAGTGGGATGCCCTGCCGTTTTTCCAGGTAAGTGCCTTTTCCCTGCCGGCCTTTTCATAACAGAACTGAAAGCCGGTCGGGCGTCCGTTTTCATCCAGCCAGACGATCAGGTCGGCGTCTTTGGCTGCGAACCAGCGCCGAGCGGGCGAGCCCGCGCTTTGCGCGATGTTTTTTATTTCTTTGAGCATGATGAGGTAATTCTTCTGCCCCGGAATGACAATGAAGTGAATGCCTACACAGGAAGCCCTATATGCAGCACGTTATCCCGGAATTGAGCGTTTGGCTATGCCTTTGCTTGCTTTGGCTACAATAGCGGCTTCCGCAAATCCGCTGAATCAAGAATCTTCAAGCAAAGCGACCATCATGAACCAACATACTCCCGATCCCCGTAGCCTGCACCAGCTTTTCGACAGCAATCGCGACTGGGCGAAGTCCATGCTAGAGCGCGATCCTGATTTCTTCAACAAACTGAGCAACCAGCAATCGCCGGAATACCTGTGGATTGGCTGCGCCGACAGCCGCGTGCCGCCCAATGAACTCGTCAACCTGATGCCGGGTGAAATTTTCGTGCATCGCAATGTGGCGAACGTGGTGGTTCATAGCGACCTCAATTGCCTGTCGGTGCTGCAGTTCGCAATCGATGTGCTGAAAGTGAAGCATGTGATCGTCTGCGGACATTATGGTTGCGGTGGCGTTCACGCCGCGATGACCAATCGGCGCGTCGGCCTGACGGACAATTGGCTGCGCCATGTGCAGGACGTATGCCAGAAGCACGGCCGTTATCTCGGCAGCGTGCTTCCGGAGAAGGAGAAGGCGGACCGCTTGTGCGAACTGAATGTGATCGAGCAGGTGTCGAATGTCTGCCAGACGACCATTGTGCAGGATGCCTGGGAACGCGGGCAGAAATTGACGATACACGGCTGGGTGTATGGCGTGCATGACGGGCTGTTGCGCGACCTGGGCGTCACTGTCGACAGTGCTGAGGAACTGAGCGGAAAGCTGAATGAAAGCTACGCGAGGTATGAAAGCTGATTTTGCGTGAAGGGCCTGCAGGCCTGCCGCGCTTGAGCATCGCTTCGCAGCAATGCGGCATCATCCGTTTCTAGAAACAGTGTTCGGCGGCGGGAAAGGTTTTTTCTTTCACCGCTGCCACGTAGGCCTTCACCGCGGCATCAATGCTGGTCTGGCCTTCCATGAAATTCTTGACGAACCGTGCTTTGCGGCCGGGGAATACGCCCAGCAGATCGTGCATCACCAGTACCTGACCTGAACAGTCAAGCCCTGCACCAATGCCGATGGTGGGAATCACAAGACTTTCAGTCACCGTTTTTCCGAGCGATGCGGGAATGGCTTCCAGCACCAGCATCGACGCGCCGTTGTCTTGCAGCAGATGCGCATCCGACCGGATGCGTTGTGCGTCTTCTTCCGTCTTTCCTTGCACCCGGTAGCCACCGAGCTGATGCACCGATTGCGGCGTCAATCCGAGATGCGCGCAGACCGGAACTGCTCGTTCGGTGAGAAAGCGAATGGTGTCGGCGAGCCAGGCGCCGCCTTCCAGCTTGACCATGTGCGCACCCGCCTGCATCAGCTTTACCGCGTTATTGAATGCATCTTGCGGTGTGCCATAGGTGCCGAAAGGCATGTCGGCGATCACCAGAGCCGTCTTGTTGCCCCGGGCAACGCTGGCGGTATGGTAGGCGATGTCTGTCAGCGTCACTGGCAGGGTGGAGTCGTATCCCTGGCAAACCATGCCAAGAGAATCACCGATCAACAAGGCATCGACGCCGCAGCGATCCATCAGGGCCGAAAAGCTGGCGTCGTAGCAGGTCAGCACTGCAATCTTTTCGCCGGCTTCATGCATGGCAACCAAGGCGGGCAGGGTGACGGCTTTGCTGCGCGCTGCCTCGCCTTGCGAGTCCTGAAGGTATTGAGCCATTGCTATTCCCCGCGGTTGAAAAATTCGCGCTTGCCGCGCATGGTCCTGATCCGCTGCATCAGCAGGTCGAAATCTTCCGCTTCATTCGCCGGATTCAAGTGTTCGGTGTTGACGATCAGGAGCGGTGATGTCTCGTAATGATAGAAGAAACGGGCGTAGGCTTCACACAGCCGGAACAGGTAGATTTCGGATATGCCGTGTTCCATCGCAAGTCCGCGTTTCTTGATACGTTCCAAGAGCGTTTCCGGCTGGGCCTGCAGATAGATCACCAGATCGGGTTGTGCGGCCTGCGGGCGCAACTGATCGTATAACTGGCGATACAGGTTCAGTTCATCGTCGCTGAGATTGAGGCGAGCGAAGAGCGGATCCTTTTCCAGCAGGAAGTCCGAGACGATTCTCGCGGAAAACATGTCTGTCTGCGCCACGTCGCGCAATTGGTTGATGCGCTGGAACAGAAAAAACATCTGCGTCGGCAGCGCATACCGGGCCGCGTCCTTGTAGAACTTTTCCAGGAATGGATTTTCCTGCGGCATTTCAAGCAGGGCCTGGGCACCCATGCTCTCCGCGATCTTTTTCGACAGCGAAGTTTTTCCCGCGCCGATCGGGCCTTCAACGACGATATAG
>JAQSWC010000057.1 GCA_029266815.1 Paucimonas sp. | reverse complement strand
TCAGATTTTGAGTGAAAATTTGCAGCAACAGTTCATGCCTACCTTCATCAGTACTGCCGTCGATCAGTATGCCCAGCCGACGCAGTTCCGCGATTCTTTCTCCATGATTCGGCAGGCGCTTGTCAACCAAGTCGTAATACGCATCGATCGTTTCCTGGAAAACCATGCCTTGCGCCTTCATGCTGTGCACGGCGGCATAGATGTCGTCGGTGCCGAGCGCAATATGCTGTATGCCTTCGCCATGGTAGTGGTCCAGATATTCGGCGATTTGGGACTTGTCGTCGGATGATTCGTTGATGGGAATTCGTATCTTGCCGCAAGGCGACGTCATCGCCTTCGATTTCAGTCCCGTGAGCTTGCCCTCGATGTCGAAATAGCGGACCTCGCGGAAATTGAACAGTCGCTCGTAGAATTCCGCCCACTCCTTCATGCGGCCGCGGTGAACATTGTGGGTGAGATGATCGATGTAGGTAAGGCCGTGCCCGCGTGGCCGGGACTGCGCTCCCGCAATCGCCGCGAAATCGACGTCATAGATGCTGATGTCTCCAATGGCATCGGACGGCGCGTTGCCGCTCTCCTTGCCGCGCCAGCGGTCGACGAAGTAGATCAGCGAATCGCCTATGCCCTTGATGGCCGGAATATTCAGTTCCATCGGCCCGGTCCTGTAGTCGAAGCCCCAGGCGCCCAGTTCCAGCGCGCGGCGATAGGCAAGGGAAGCGTCCTTCACGCGCAAGCCGATGGCGCAAATCGACGGTCCATGCTGGCGCGCAAAGCGCTGCGCAAAAGAGTCATGCTCCGCATTGACGATGAAATTGATGTCGCCCTGACGGTAGAGCGTCACATCCTTGTGGCGGTGGCGGGCAATGGCTGCAAACCCCATCCGCTCGAATAGGACGCGGAGCGCTTTCGAGTCCGGCGCAGCATATTCGATGAACTCGAAGCCGTCGGTGCCCATCGGATTGTCCCAAGGCTGGAATTGCATGGTTGCCTCCGCATCATTAGCGAGCCGGACTGTACGAAACTCGATTCAGTATAGGCAGAGGAATGCGGCAAGTAATTGCAAATCAAGCTATTTGTTGCGCGGCGGGCGCAATAATTTTCCATCAACGTTGATGTAAAAGGCAGGACAGGGGCGCGATCGACCTCGACCTGACGGATCGCAAGATACTTTCCATACTGCAGTTCGACGGCAGGTTAAGCAATCAGCAGATCGCGGAACGCTCAACCTTTTGCTCTTGCCGTGCTTGCAGCAGATACGGCGGCTGGAGGTATCGGGCGTGATTCGGCAATACATCGCCCTGCTCGATCCGGAGAAGATCGGCTTAGGTCCGCTTGCCTGCGTTAATGTCAGGCTGGAAAACGCTGTGAAGGGTCGCTGGGCATGCGTTCCGTGAAAGCTGCGCTGGCCGACTTTTCCGCTTCCGTCATGGGCTGACCGGAGGTCGTCGATTTTTATGCAATGACGGACGAGATGGATTATTTGCTGCGTGTGCGCATGGAACACATGGAGCATTTTTCGTGCTTCATGATGGATACCTTGCTTCGCTGCCCGGCCCCCATAGATGTCAAATCGAGCTGCACCTTGCACACACTGAAGGAAATGACGTCGTTGCCCCTGCGATGACGAACTAGCCTATTTGCGACGCATGCGTGAAAGACCGTCCAGCAGGCGATGGGCCATGCGCGCATTCGCCTTCGCCACATAGTCGAAGACAGCTACCTGTTCGTCGACAGCTTCACGCAGCACGGAAGACGGACTGGCCGGCAGAAGCTTGAGGTAGGCGTCAGCCTCGCCGTAGTCGCGCTGGACTTCCATGCCGGCTTTGCGGGCAATGTGAATCATGGCCTGGTTCACCGCAAGGCAATGCATGGTGAGCGTGTCGATGTCTTCATTGCGGCAGCGCATCGCGGCGCGCTCGAAGAGCTTCGACCCGATTCCGCGTCCGCGCGCCGTATCGAGCACGGACAAGCCGAATTCCGCCAGCCTCGATTTGGTGGTAGCGCCTGCAATGGCGGGAAGGGCATCGCGCGGCGCAAAAGCCAGATGGCCGACACCGGCCAGGCTTAGGCCGCTGTCGAACACACCGAAAATGACATCGCGGTGGAAATCGATGCGCTGGACGTAGCGGGTGACCAATTCATCGCTGAGCGGCGCACCAAACCGGAGGGTACGGTCTTCCTCGCCAAGGGAGAGAAAATGCATCAGCAGACGGCGGCGGTCGCGCTCGTCCAGTTCCTTGACGCGTATGACCGATGCCTGTTCGGCGGAACCCGGAGCCTCGTGGCGTCCGGCCATGCTTAGCCCTGCAAATGCATTTGTAAACACATCGGTGGAATTCATCACTTTATCCTCCGCAGCGCCGTTAGGCTGTTGTGCGCCGCACAAACCCATCTTAGCTGATAGATTTTATTTGTGCTATGCAGCAGAGGAGAAAATGTAGTTTATTGATCGACGTCTTTCTTCTTTTTATAAAAAGTAGAAAAACGCCGGATGAAAAGTCCGCGCGGCAATAGAAATTTACCGCTAGAAACCTCAGATTCGGCTTTAGCCAGCGTATTGATTGCTCAACCTTGGGACTTGCGGTGCTCGCGATTTGGCATTGTTTTCCAGGCAGGCAAGGAATTCCGCGTGGGGCACCGGCTTGCTCATATAGAAGCCTTGATAGGAATTGCAGTGATGCTCGCGCAGGAATTCGAGTTGCGGCACGTTTTCCACGCCCTCGGCGACTACCTCCAGCCTCAGGCTGTGGGCCAGCGCGATAATCCCCTTCACGATGGCAGCATCGTCCGCGTCGCTCGGCACATCGCGCACGAAGGAACGGTCGATTTTGAGCGCATCTACCGAGAAACGCTTAAGGTAAGCCAGCGAAGAGTAGCCGGTACCGAAATCGTCGATGCTGAGGCGCACCCCGAGATTGCGAAGCCGGGCGAGCGCCTGCAAGGTGTCTTCCGCGTGTTCCATCAGGGTGTTCTCGGTGATCTCAAGCTCAAGCGAGGATGCTGGAATGCCCGATTCCGACAGTGCGCTTTCCACCGTATCAGCAAAATTCTTCTGCAGCAACTGCTTGACCGATACGTTGACTGCCATGCGCAAGTCCGTCCACCCGGCTTCATGCCAGCCGCGAAGCTGCTTACATGCGTTGCGTAGCATCCATTCCCCAACCTGGATGATAAGCCCGGTTTCCTCCGCCATAGGTATGAACTCGATCGGCGGTACGAAGCCGCGTACCGGATGATGCCAGCGAGCCAGCGCCTCGGCGCCGATGATCTCGCCGGTTTCCAGGTCCACCTGGGGCTGGTAATACGCTTCAAGTTCGTTGCGCTCGAGGGCGCGCCGCAGGTCGCTTTCGAGGCGAAGCTGTTCGGAAATCGAATGCTCCATCGCGGCTTCGAAGAACTGGAAGCCGGAGTTCGTGCGCTTGGCCCGATACATCGCCGTATCGGCATGCTTCAACAAAGTACCGACATCCGTGCCGTCGTTCGGATACAGCGAAATGCCGACGCTGGTGGAGACGAAGATATCGTTACCGTCGAGATGGAACGGCGTGGACAGCACACGGCAAATGTTCTGCGCGGCAGCCGCGGCGGCATTCGGTCCGATCAGATCGGACAGTACAACCGTGAATTCATCACCTCCGAGACGGGCGACACAGTCGGCGTTGCGCACGCTGCGGCGTATCCTCTGGCCCACCTCGACCAGCAGCCGGTCACCCACCTCATGTCCCAGCGTATCGTTCACATTTTTGAAGCGATCCAGATCGAGGAACAGCACCGCAAGCTGTCCGCTGCCCTGGCGGGTCTGCTCTATCCGCCTGCCGAGCTGGTCGATGAACAACGCGCGGTTCGGCAAGCCGGTCAGCAAATCATTGTAGGCCATGTGCCGTATGCGTTTCTCGGCGCGATTGGCCTCGATGATGCGACGCACGCGCTGCGACAGCACGGCGAAATGTATGGGCTTGGGTATGAAATCGCTGGCTCCCGCCGCAAAAGCCCGCTCGACCGATTCGTTATCCTCCAGCGCAGTGATCATCAGCACCGGAATCGTGCGGCCAAATGGCAGTTCCTGCACCTTCGCGCAGGCGGTGAAGCCATCCATGACCGGCATCACTGCATCCATCAGGATGACATCGGGCTGCAGTGTGCTCAGCATTTCCAGTGCCTGCTCTCCGTCTGCCGCTTCTTCCACGCGAAAACCGTCGCGCTGCAAGGTATAGCGCAGCATCCTGCGTGTGCTGCGGTCGTCATCCACGATCAGCACTTCCGCGGATTTTTCTTCCTGCTGCGAATTCAATCCACTGTCGGCGTAAACCTCGTCTGCCAACAACGCCGCCACCGCATCAAACGCGTCTCGCAAGCGCGGCAGTAGTGGACGTATCTCGGGCACTCGGCCAGCCAGGGCAAACTCCTCGGCTTCCTTGGCGAGCTGCGCCACGTCGGGCGCGCCGAGATTGCCGCTGCTGCCTTTGATGGCGTGCGCAGCGGCGCGCGCTTTCTCCGCATCGTTCTCAACGGTGGACTCTTCCAACTGCTCGAGATATGCGGGCGTGTCTTCGAGGAAGGGAGCCACCGCCTGCTGCAACGCAGGACCCAGTATTTCGCGCAGCTTGTCGAACACCACGCGGTCCAGCGGACCCGGGCTGGCTTCGTCGAGCACATCGGCCTGCCGCGAAATGCCGGAAGGCTCGCTTGTCGCTGACACGCGTCCTAGCCACAATTCGAGCTTGCGGCGCAGTTCAACAAGGGTGATCGGCTTGGCGAGGTAATCGTCCATGCCGGCGGCAAGGCATTTTTCCGCATCGCCTGTCTGCGTATTGGCCGTCATTGCCACGATGGGCGTGTGCAAACCTTGCGGCTGCTCGAAGCTCCGGATCTGCGCCGTCGCCTCATAGCCATCCATTTCCGGCATGCTGCAGTCCATCAGGATGAGATCGAAACGCTTGCTGCGCGCCGCCTCCATCGCTTCGCGGCCATTCGATGCAAACTCGCACTGGCAACCGTTCATCGAGAGCATGCCGGCCGCCACCATCTGGTTGGTGCGATTGTCTTCCGCCACCAAAACCCGGTATTCCCGCTCCTCTGGCCGTACATTGGGCGTTGCCTGGATCAGCGGCACCTCATCCACGGCGGCCTCCTCTCCTGTCATGAGCTTGCGGATCGCTTCGAGCAGGCGATCCAGGCGCAAGGGCTTGCCAAGATAATGGTGGGATGCGGCAGCGGAATCCTCCGATGAACCATAACGGTCGAGCAGCAGCAGGCGAGGCTGCGGTGCGCCATCCAGGCGGATCGCGCGCGCCAGGTCGGCTCCGTCCGCATCCGTGGCGCCGATATCCATGATGACGATCTGGTAGGGATGATTTTCCTGACGTGCGTGCTGAATCTCCTGCATCGCGTCCGCGCCCTCCTGCACCGAGCGGCAGCGCATGCCGACACGCGTCAGGTTCTGCTCAATGAAACTGCAGACGACATCGCTGTCGTCGACCACCAGCACGCGCACGCCCTGCAGCGCACGGTCCTCGTTGGGCTGAGCAGCGTCTTCGGCGATGCACTGGACAGAAAATTCGAAAACGGTGCCGGCGCCAAGCTTGCTGGACACGCAGATGTCGCCGCCCATCAGGTTCACCAGCCGCTTGCAGATGGCCAGGCCCAATCCGGTTCCGCCGTATTTGCGCGTAGTCGAGCGGTCCGCCTGGGCGAAGGATTCGAAGAGATGCTGCATCGCCTCTTCACTCATGCCGATGCCGGTATCGCTGACGCGGAACCGCAGGATGGACCTGCCGTCGCGCCCGGTTTCACAGAAAATATGGACCGAGATTTCCCCGCGCTCGGTGAATTTCACCGCATTGCCCAGCAGGTTGACCAGCACCTGTCGCAATCTCAACACATCGCCGCGTATGCGCTCCGGCACACCGGGAGCAAAGAGGTATCCGAGTTCCAGCCCTTTCTGGTGGGCCTGCATGGCCAGTAGTTCATTCACCTCTTCCACCAGCTTGCGCAGATCGAAATCAATCTCTTCCAGTTGGAGCCGGCCGGCTTCCATCTTGGAAAAATCCAGGATGTCGTTGATCAGTTCTATCAGCGATTGCGAGGAATTCCATGCCACTTCCACGCACTCCTGCTGCCGCTTCGTCAGGCGCATCTCCTTCAGCAAATCGAGCATGCCGACTACGCCGTTCAACGGAGTTCTGACCTCATGGCTGACCGTCGCTGCAAATTCCGCCTTCGTCTCCGCAGCCCGCAACGCCTCGTCGCGCGACTGCTTGAGTTCTGCTTCGCGCTCTTCCAGCACGTTCATCATCTTGTTGAACGCCTGCGACATTTCGATGATGTCGCGCGGTCCTTCGGCATCGGCGCGCATCCCGGACTCGCCGGCTTCAGCGCGCCCCATCAGGTCGGACAGTTTCGTGAGCGGACGCAGCATGCGCTTGGTGACGTAGCGCATCAGCAGGATCAGAAGAATCGCGAACGACAGCGTCAGCGCAAGATTGCCCACGAATAGCGACGTTACCAGTGTGTGCAACGTGCCCTTGCCGAGCACGACATGGACATAGCCCAGCCGTTCACGCGTGCTTTCCTGCATGTCGAACGGCGATTCCTCGTCCCCCAACCCGGCATAAATAGGCGCGGCAAATATCCATTCGCTGGAAGTCTCCTTCTCGAGCACCGCGTGCTCGACAGGCCTGCGGGGAAACACCCATTCTGCATGACGCTTGGCCACGCCGGAGCGCGGTTGCGACAACAGTACACCAAAGGCAGCGTCGGCAATTTCAACATGCTGCACGTCGGGGAAAGACAGAGTGGTCGCCACGCTTTCCCGCGCATTGTCGGGCGACCGGTACAGCACCGCGAGCGTGCTCTGCCTTGCCAGATTGTCCGCAATCTGTTTGCCTTGGGCGACCAGGTAGTCTTCCAGGCGGCGGCTAGCTTCCCACGAGTTCATCACCGAGGAGAAAAGCGCAAGCCCCAGGATGGCGACCGTGACGATGACGGTCAACTGGTGACGGAAACCTGTGCGGCGAAAATAGCTGCGGAGCATGAATGAAATTTGAATCTACAAAAATGGCATGGAAAAATCAGGGCTCTGGAAAGACTGCATCAAAGCCCTTCTGTTGCTGATAGCCCAATCTCAACCCGATATGGCCTGCGGTACGGACGTTCACGGCAGTAAAGACGTCTCTCAGCGGCATCATTCCCTTCTTGCCCGTATCGCCTGCCAGAAGGCTCAATCCGACTTCGCCGAGGCTGCGGCCCAACTCAAGATTATTCGGATACAGCGCGAACAGCACGCCTTTTTTCACATGAATGAAACTGCTGGAAAAAACCGGCACGCTGCGACTCCATGATTCCCGCAACACCAGCGGAAGTATGGTGTTTTCATCCACGGTGGTGGAGTCTTGCGGCAACCAGATGGCATCCCGCTTGCCGTCCGCCACCTGCAATACCTGTTCATAGGTCCTTGCGGCGGTGCCGAGATCGCGTGCCTCATATCCGACCAGCTCGATGTTGTGCAGTTTCGCCGCTTCACGTGCATGCCGGATCAGCCACTCGCTCTTCTGTGGATCATAAATCACATATACGCGTTTTACGGCGGGAAGCAGCCCTTTTAGTCTGGCAAACAACAGCGTCGGGTCCGGGGTCAGGCTGAGGGTAGCCGCATAGCGGGCATCGTTGTCGGGCACGGAAACCACGCCGCTTGCCACGATGGCCAGTTCCTTGTCGAGCAGCGAAGCGGTCTGGAGCCCCTGCCTGCCGAGCGCGATCACGACTTTCGCGCCCTGGCGTTTCAGCACGGTATTCAGCACGTCGACATCGGTATTCGCTCCCACCGGATACACGACCAGGCGGCTACCAACCTTGTTCTCGATCCCTTCCACAATCTTGATGAAGATGCTCCGGTAGGGCTCGCCGAGCTCAGGATAGAGAACCACCATCCCGCTCCTGAAGTTGCCGGAGGCAACCGGTTCCCTTCTGGATGTGTCGTCTGCCGAAGCAAGCAGGAGTGGCACGGCGTCGCGCCGATAAGGGATTTTTTCCCCTTCAAAATAGCCTGCACGGAGAATGAAGGAATCGGCCTTCTTGCCCTCGTTGGCATGCCCTTTAACTGCATAATCCGCGGCAGCATAGGAAGGCAGCGTAAACATGCAGTACCACGTCGCCGCTAAGATGGCACGTGTAGCGCGGAGCACGGGCTTCCGACCAGACGGCAGAAGGCGCAGCGCCCACTGAGAGATACCACGGACTAAGAAAACAAAATACATGGCCGGCTTTGGCGTTCTTTTTTTCATTGGCAGCATAAAACGCAGTACCGATACGAGGAAATCATCAACGTATTACAGTCAACTGCGAGGATAATTCCACCCCGTCGTCAAAGAGCATGCTGAATCTGCAGGTAGAACGCCCTTCGGGGCAGCGGAATATCGAACTGGATATTGCCGGGTGCAAGCGAAGGCTCCCGCGCATCACGGTTAAAAAGATTTTTCACCACAGCGCGCATTTCCCAATTTCCCGCAAATTTTTCCCGGCTCAAGCTTAAATCCATTGTGGTGTAGTCG
>JAQSWC010000056.1 GCA_029266815.1 Paucimonas sp. | reverse complement strand
TGTTGCGCGTGTCCGGCTGGAAACCCGGTGTGCCGCTATTGGACCCGATGTGCGGTTCAGGGACGATCTTGATCGAAGCAGCGCAGATGCTGGCCGGCATTCCTCCTGGTGCGCGCCGTCACTTCGCCTTCGAAAAATTTCTGAAGTTCGATTCCGCTGCATGGCTCAAGGTGAAGGGCGAGGTCAAGCCGAATGCGCTGCCTTCCGAGCCTTCCATTTTCGGCAGCGACATCTCCGGCGACATGATCGAAATGACGCGCACCAATCTGCAGCACGCCGCGATTCCTTTCGAAATACCCTTGAAACAGATTGAAGCACAGGAAGTGAAGCCGCCCGTCGACAGGTCCGGCATGCTGATCACCAATCCGCCGTACGGGGAACGCATTGGCGTCCGCGGCGACAAAAGCCTGGAAGCAGATGACCTTGCTTCAGTGTTTTACCGCGCCTTCAGCACCACGCTGAAACAACGCTTTGCCGGTTGGCAGGTCTTCTTGTTCACTGCCGACCTCAGTTTGCCGAAGATGCTGCGTTTGAAGGAGTCGCGCAAGACGCCGTTTTTCAACGGTGCTCTGGAATGCAGGCTGTTCCGCTTCGACATGGTCGCCGGTTTCAACCGGCGCTCTGAAGCAAAAAGTGATTGAGCTTAAGATGATTTTCAAAAGCGTTCCCATGTAATTGCACGGAGACCCGAATGAAAAAATTATTGCTGCTTGCCTTGTCCGCATGGGTATTGAGCGCATGCGCCACAACAGCGAATAACGCACCGATCGTTACCGCGGCACCGGAAAAAGATTCCATACCGTTTGCCCCCTATCTGTCCAACCCGTCCATCGTCAACGTAGACCAATGGATGGCGGCTACCGGCGGCAAATTTCTCACGTTGGCTTTTTATAACTCTGGCGGAGGATGCAGCGGATCCTGGGGAAAGGAAGATCCCAATCGTGAACAAGCCTTGATTGCGCTCGCGAATAAATTGCGCGCACAGGGTGGCCAGGTCATCATTTCCACGGGCGGCTGGAATGCGCCGGACATAGTCGCTTCATGTGAAGACCCGACGCAGATCGCCGCTATCTACGAAGGAGTTCTGACCAGGTTGAATACGCCCTACCTGGATATCGATCCCGAGCCCGGTGACATTCACAACAACCTCGAGCCGAAGCTGGTCGATCGCCGGTCGGCTGCTTTGAGGATTCTGCAGGACCGTTTCGACCGGGCGGGAAAACCGCTCTATATTTCTTATACGATAGCGATCCGCCCGGCCTTCGGCTATGACGCCGAAAATTTCTATGTACTTCAATCGGCGAAGAAAGCGGGCGTCAGGATCGACATCGTCAATCCGATGATCATGGATTATCGCGATGGCACGGCCGGCCCTTACATGGGAGTGCGTTCCATCATGGCCATCGAGAAAGGCGTGGCGCAGTTGAAGGCACTCTTCCCCGGCAAGAAGGATTCGGAATACTGGGCGATGACGGCGGCCACCCCCATGCTGGGACAGAACGATGCCGAGCCGGAGATTTTCACGCTCGACGATGCGCGCAAGATTCTTGAACTGGCGCAGGCGAAGGGAATGGCCCGTCTGTCGTTCTGGTCGCTGGACAGGGACAACGGTAAATGCTCCGGCAAGCGAGTGGCCGATCCGACTTGCAGCGGCATCGAGCAGGAAGAATGGGCGTTCAGCAAAATCTTCGTGCAGCATCGATGAAACGAAGCAAACCGTCCGGGCTGCGCAACCTCGGGCCGAAATCGGATGCGATGCTTGCGGCAATCGGCATCGAAACGATTGAGGATCTGCGCAACAGAGGATCGGTCGACGCCTATGCAGCACTCGTAGAGGCTGGGCGGGACGTCAGCCTCAACCTCTTGTGGGCGATGGAGGGCGCGCTCACCAACCGGGATTGGCGCGATGTCGCGCGCGAAGACCGTCTCAGGCTGCTGCTGGAACTAGAGGAAGCCTGTCGTAAGGAGAAGACATGATGGAAGGCGCTCAGGATCCTGCCTTTTCCCTGAAGGATTCGCAGCTTCTGCAAACCCGGGCGCTCATCAATGGCGCCTGGATGGAGGGCGAAGCGGACTTCGCAGTTTCGAATCCCGCTGATACGTCTGAAGTGGCGCGCGTGCCGAATCTCGGAAGGAAGGAGACGCAGCAGGCCATCGAAGCGGCACAGGCGGCGTTTTCCGGCTGGTCGCATACGACAGGCAAGGAACGCGCTGCCGTCATGCGCAAGTGGTTTGACCTGATTACGGCGAATGCCGCCGACCTCGCTGCATTGATGACCGCCGAGCAGGGCAAGCCATTGGCCGAAGCCAAAAGTGAAGTGTCCTACGGCGCGAGTTTCATCGAATGGTTCGCGGAAGAGGCCAAGCGCATAGATGGCGATGTCCTGGCAACGCCGTGGTCCGACCGGCGCCTGCTGGTGCTGAAACAGGCAATCGGCGTATGCGCGGCAATTACACCGTGGAATTTCCCGATTGCAATGATCACTCGCAAGGTGGCGCCTGCACTCGCGGCAGGCTGCACCGTGATAATCAAGCCTGCCGAGCAGACACCGCTGTCGGCCCTGGCGCTGGCCGAACTCGCCGTTCGTGCGGGCTTTCCCGCGGGCGTGCTGAACGTGATCACTGCCGATGAGCAGAATTCGATCGAGGTCGGCAAGGCGCTTTGCGAAAGCAGTATCGTACGCCACCTGTCCTTTACTGGCTCCACTGCGGTCGGCCGAATTCTGATGAAGCAATGCGCACCCACCCTGAAGAAGCTGTCGCTTGAGCTGGGCGGTCATGCGCCATTCATTGTCTTCGACGACGCCGATCTGGATGCCGCGGTGGAAGGCGCATTACAGTCCAAGTACAGGAATGCCGGGCAAACCTGCATCTGCAGCAATCGCTTCTATGTGCAGGGTGGCATTCATGACGCCTTCGTCGAGCAATTCGCACAAGCCACACGGCAGTTGAAGGTAGGGTCTGGATTCGCGCGCGATACAAAGGTCGGGCCTCTGATCGACGATCAAGCCCTCTTCAAGGTGGAAAACCATGTGGCCGACGCGCTTTCCAAGGGCGCGCACCTCCAGGCCGGCGGCAAGCGCCATGCGCTGGCCGGGCGCTTTTTCGAACCTACCGTGCTTTCTGGAGTTACCCCGGAAATGAAAGTCATGCGCGAGGAAACCTTCGGGCCGGTTGCGCCGGTCGCCAGGTTCAGGACCGAAGACGAAGCGATAGCGGTTGCCAACGACATCGAATATGGCCTGGCTGCCTATTTCTACACGCGCGATATCGGCCGGCTGTGGCGGGTGGCGGAAAAACTGGAATACGGCATGGTGGGCATCAACACCGGGTTGATTTCTACCGAAGCGGCACCGTTCGGCGGCGTGAAACAGTCTGGATTGGGACGCGAAGGCTCCAAGTACGGCATCGAAGAATATCTGGAGCTCAAATATCTTTGCGTAGGCGGCAGTCACGGCTGATGCACTTCGCCTAACCGGCCTCCTGGAAAATTGTCCGTTCGCCACATTTATCCCAAATAAAACAGGGATTTAAGCAATTCGCCTTGCCATATTGAAAGCCTTTGTGGCACCCTTTAGCCGGAGAAAACATACAGCTCGACTCATATAAGACAAACCTGCCCGCATCACGGCTCGGCCTCAAGAAATTGAAAAAATGGAAACAAAGAGAGCCGGTAATGCGAACAGAACCATGCCATCTTTTCCTCTGCACATACTGAAATGGGCAGCGGCCTGCGCCGTTGCATGGGCCGGTACGGCTTCGGCAGCCGGGCTGGGGCCTATCAGCGTCCATACCGGCTTCGGCCAACCTCTGCGGGCAACGGTTGCTCTTCTAGGGGAAGACACAGAGGATTTTGAAGGACGCTGCATCCGTGCCCGCATCGAAACCATCGATAACGGACTGCTGTTTTCGCCCGAGGTCGGCATCTCTCGCGGCAAAGGAGCGGCTCGCATCCATCTCAGCACGCATCAGAACGTCAACGAACTTGCGCTGAATATTTCCGTTCAGCTTACCTGTGGCACGCCGGTCCAGCGCAGCTACCAGATTCTGCTCGATCCTGTTTCATCCCTTCCTGTGGTGTCGGAAGAAAAGACTTCCGACAAGCCCGCACAGTCGCAAAGAGCCGTTCCCGCACAGAACATGGCCGAGAGCGCAGGCGGGGAAGGCAAACCTCGTGCTCGCGCAAAAGCCAGGCAACGAACCAGTGCGGAAGGCAACGCATCTGCAACGGGAAGCGAGAGACCGGTTGCACCGGTGGCTGAAAAGCGCAAGACCCGCAAGGAAACTCAAAGCGAGCGGCCGGTACTCAAGCTGTCGAGCGCCGATATGTATCTGTCCAATGATGCGGGCGTCAACCCGGACAATCTGCGCATGTCCGACACCCTCTCCATGCCGAGCATCGATCCGGACCCCAAGCGGCTGGCCGATCTGAAAGCCGCCCAGGCGCAACTGACCGCATTCCTGCGCGATGAAAATCTGGTGCAGTCGTCCGAAGCCAAACTGAAAGCGGCGCAGGCCGAGATTGAAACACTCAAGGCGGAGCGCGAACGCCTGCGCCACGCCCAGCGCACCGAAGCCACCGCACTGGAAAATGCGAAGAACTCTACCAACGGTTGGCTGCTCGGCCTGCAAGTCCTGCTGGTCCTGTTCATCGCAGCAACGGCCTGGCTGCTGTGGCGCTTCTACCTGTTGAAGAAGCGCGAGAGCAATCGCGCCTGGGAAGAACTGCTGTCCGACCAGGACACCAGGAATTTCTTCAGTTCCTCGCAACTCAATGAAAACTCGGATTTCCATACGTCGCAGTTCGCCACAAGCGGTTTCGGCGATACGGACTTCAGCAATACCGACTTCAACAACACCATTGATACCGAGGCGCTCGGCACACCGACAGGCGGGTCGATACAAAGCACTACGCCACAGGCTCCGGCCGATACGCCGGCGGAATCTGCCCCGCCGTCCAGGCCGCGCGCCCCAGCGAAAAAACGCCGCATTCCCTCCCGTCCGGGAGCCCAGCCGGAGCAGTCCCTGAGGGCGGAGGAAATATCCGACGTAATGGAACTGGCTGACGCCTGGATGACACTGCAGAATCCGGCCAAGGTGCTGGAAATTCTGGAGCCCTTCAGCAGCGTCGATCAGCCTGAATCGCCGCTGCCGTGGCTGTGCCTGCTCGACGTATATCGCGCGCTCGGCGACCGCAAAAAATACGAAGCGATCCTTGAGCGCATCAAGAAGATCTACAACGTGAAGCTTGCGCCCTGGGACCCGGTAGTCGACGCTGAACCGCCCAAGTCGCTGTCTGATTTCCCGCACATCATTGACAACGTGCAGCGCCTGTGGGGCACGGAAGCAGTGATTACCTATCTGGACAAGCTGCTGCTGGACAACCGCGAAGGTACGCGCAATGGTTTCGACCTGCCAGTCTATCGCGACATCCTGCGCCTGCTCGACCTGGCCAACGACCCGAACGGACCCAAGACCCGCGAAGAGATCGTCCGGGAAATTGAATTGAGAACCACGACGCACCGGAGCATGCACGCACAGCCGCAGCCTGCCGCACCGGCGGTTGCGCAAGCTGGGGCAAATTCGCCGGCGGCAAAGCCGGCAGCAGCGGAGTCCGAGGACACCGCGCCGCGCAAGCCGCTGCTTCGCGAGCGCCCGAAGTACATCACCACGTCCTACCATCGAAAGATTGCCAAGCCGACCATCTATATCCCGGACGACGCTGCTCCTATTCCGTCCTCGTTGCTGTCGGAACCCGAGACGGTAAACAATCCGCTGCCTGAAATTTTACTGGCGGACGAGAGGAGCATCACGGAGAGCCATGTTGCGGAAAGCGTAGCCGCTCACCAGCAAGCCGTCGAACCTCGCGCCGCCACGCAGGAACCTGTCAGCGAATACGACGAGATGTCACCGATCGCGATCAAGCTGCATCTGGCGATTGCTTACCAGGACATCGGCGACCGCGACGGCGCGCGTCTCCTGCTGGATGAAGTGATCCAGGGAGGCACGCCCGAGCAGGTAGAACAAGCCAAAGAATTGCTGACCAAGCTGGGTTGATCCGCCGCTAGTCAGCGCCATGCTGCACGCTATAGAATGCGCTCACGCGGGTGTAGCTCAATGGCAGAGCAGAAGCTTCCCAAGCTTACGACGAGGGTTCGATTCCCTTCACCCGCTCCAATTCATACTCCACATAAGCCGCGCTCATGCGGCTTTTTGTTTGCCTCAGGCCAGCCCCGCATCTGGATTCGAGGATAATAACGCCTTCGCTGAAGCACACGGCTTCATGCAATTGATACCCCCAGACATGCAAGACAATCACGACGACAAGCACATGCTTTACGACCCGACCGACCGGCGCATTCGCAGTTTCGTTACGCGCGCCGGGCGCCTCTCCACAGCCCAGGCGCGTGCGCTCGAAACACTCGGCCCGGAGTTCCTGGTGCCTTATGCGAAGTTGCCGCTCGATCTTGCCGCGGCATTCGACCGCGAAGCTCCCACCGTTCTGGAAATCGGATTCGGCATGGGCGAAACCACGGCGAAAATTGCAGCAGGCATGCCCGACAAGAATTTTCTCGGCATCGAAGTCCATACGCCCGGCGTAGGCAGCCTGCTGAAGCGGATCGGCGAACAATCGCTGACAAACCTGCGGCTGATTCAGCACGATGCCTTCGAGGTAGTCACTCACATGATCACGCCGGCGTCGCTCGCGGGCATACATGTTTTCTTCCCTGATCCGTGGCACAAGGCGCGTCATAACAAGCGGCGGCTCATACAGCCGGCGTTCGTGGCATTGCTTTCATCGCGTCTGGCGCCCGGCGGCTATCTCCACTGCGCAACCGACTGGCAGGAATACGCGGAGCAGATGCTTGAAGTATTAGGCAACGAGCCCGCGCTGCAGAATACAGCGGCGGATTACGCGCCGCGTCCGGATTACCGCCCCGTCACCAAATTTGAGAACCGCGGGTTGCGGCTTGGGCACGGTGTCTGGGATCTCGTCTTCACGAAAAAATAATTTTTACCGCAGCCAACTCGTATCTCCCGACCAAGCGCCGTAAAAATATCTGCCGCCGCTGAATCCAACATCGCCGGCAACGATAAGTGCGCGCTCTATAGCGTCCACGCCGCTTTTCTGCTGCTAATCAAGGGCTTGTGCGCGCAACGCGCATAGACTTTCCCTGAGCGGGCAGCACCCTTCTGCGCCCGCGTTTCTCCATCGCGCAATACATTCAACCCTCCGCATAAAGGAGCAATGTGAAGAAAATCGCTGTAGTCGGAGCGGGATTCTCCGGCGCCGTCATCGCGCACGAGCTTGCCAAGAAAAATTATGAGATTGATGTGTTCGACTCACGATCGCATATTGCCGGTAACTGTCATACCGAACGCGATGCGGAAACCGACGTGATGGTACATATATACGGACCGCACATCTTCCACACCAGTAACGAAAAAGTCTGGGACTATGTCCGGCAATTCGATGAATTCATGCCTTTCATCAATCGCGTGAAGGCAATTTTCAATGGCCGTGTGTATTCGCTGCCGATCAACCTGCTGACGATCAACAATTTTTTTGGCAAGACATTCAATCCGAAGGAAGCTGAAGAGTTCATGGCTTCCATCGGTGACCAATCGATTACGGATCCTCAGACTTTCGAAGAGCAAGCATTACGCTTCGTCGGCAAGGACCTGTATGAAGCTTTCTTCAAAGGCTACACCACCAAGCAGTGGGGCATGCATCCGTCGGAGCTGCCGGCCAGCATTCTCAAGCGCCTGCCGGTGCGTTTCAATTACGACGACAACTATTACGCCAGCAAGTATCAAGGCATGCCCAAGCACGGCTACAGCTATATCGTGGAAAGGATGCTGGACCACGCCAACATCTCGCTACATTTGAACACCAAGTTCGAACGCGACATGGCGGCCGAATATGACCATGTGTTCTATAGCGGACCGATCGATGCGTGGTTCAATTACCAACGCGGCAGGCTGGGTTATCGCACGCTGGATTTCGTCGCCGAGCGGCACAAGGGGGATTACCAGGGAAATGCGGTCGTGAATTACTGCAATGAGGATGTGCCCTACACCCGCATCTCGGAACACAAGCATTTCTCGCCGTGGGAAACGCATGAAGGCACGGTGATCTTCAAGGAATACAGCCGCTTCTGCGAAGAAAAGGACACGCCGTATTACCCGATCCGCCTTGCCAAGGAAAAGTCGCAGTTGAAGGAGTACATCGAACTGGCGTCGGGCGAAAAGAACATGACGTTCGTCGGGCGACTTGGCACTTACCGCTATCTGGACATGCACGTCACCATCGGCGAAGCGCTCGACGTGGCGGAACGCTTCCTGGATTGCGAGACCAGCGGCGAATTCATGCCGCCCTTCGTGGTCAATCCTCTACAGTAGTCAGCTCGGCCTCTTTCTTCGTCGATCTCAAGGCGCGTGCCGCCGCGAGATCGACTACGCGTGCCCGATGCCTTCGCGAGGAGAGTGGAAGCACGCCGTCTGCGATCAGCGCGGACAGGCAAGGCAATTCTTGTTCCGGCGCGGATTCCCTTTTATGTGCCGACATCGACAACACCCTGCA
>JAQSWC010000377.1 GCA_029266815.1 Paucimonas sp. | reverse complement strand
CGGTAGTAATGAACCAGCCGGTCGCGCTGGAATCATGCGCGGTGTCGCATGGCAATTTGTCGGTGGTAATCAACACCGAAAACAATGTCAGCCAGCCGGCGCCTTTCTCCAACGGCCAGACCGCCGTGATATCGAATTCACAGATCGACATCAAGAAAGATCCCGGACAGGTGCTGATGCTCAAGGGCGGCCCCTATCTTGCCGACGTGGTCAAGGCCTTGAACGCGATTGGCGCCACGCCGCAGGATCTGGTGGCGATTCTTCAGGCGATGAAGGCAGCGGGTTCGCTGCGCGCGGAACTGGAGGTGATCTGATGATCGGCCCGACTTCGCTCGACAGCAAGCTGGCAATCGATTCGAAGGATATCGGCGCGCTGAAGCAGGCGGCGCGCGACAATTCACCCGCTGCGCTCAAGGCAGCCGCCAAGCAGTTCGAAGCCCTGTTCATGAACATGGTGATGAAAAGCATGCGCGAAGCAACGCCTCAGGAAGGCTTGTTCGATAGCGATCAGAGCCGCATGTATACCTCCATGCTCGACCAGCAGATCAGCCAGAATATGGCGTCGCGCGGAGTCGGTCTCGCCGACGCGCTGCTCCGGCAGTTGACGAATGGCGCCGCCCCGGCGGATTTTCCGGCCATCGAGGCTTCGTTAATGCAGAATACCGCGGCGCCGGCCAGCAGTCCGGGCCGTGCCGCGGCGATGAGCTCGAACGTGCAGACTTTCCAGGAACGTCTTTCATCTCATGCGGAGGAAGCCAGCAGGACCACGGGCATACCCGCGAAGTTCATGCTCGGCCAGGCGGCTCTGGAAACCGGCTGGGGAAAGCATGAAATCATGGCCGCGGACGGCTCGCGCAGCCACAACCTGTTCAACATCAAGGCAACAGGTGGCTGGAAAGGAAAAGTGGTGGAGGCGGCCACCACCGAATACATCAACGGTGTACCCCAGACCCGGGTAGAGAAGTTCCGCGCCTATGATTCGTATGCCGATGCTTTCCGTGACTACGCAAACCTGCTCCGCAACAATCCGCGATATGAAACGGTGCTGGCCAACGCAAGCGATGCGGCCGGTTTCGCGCAGGGGCTGCAGCGCGCCGGATATGCGACCGATCCCAATTACGCCGCCAAGCTCACCAAGATTATCAATCAGTCATTATCAACTTGATAAAAATGGTCTTCGATTCAAGTTTTTGCCGCGCTTGCCGTTGATAGCATTGGAAACAGGTAAAAGCGCACTGGAGTCTGTATGCCTAATATTTTGAATGTGGCGCAAAGCGGTCTGATGGCGGCACAGTACGGCTTGACGACCACCAGCCACAATATCGCCAACGCCAACACGCCCGGCTACAGCCGCCAGGTAATCGTCCAGGGATCCGCCACTGCGCAGGATGCCGGTTTCGGCTTCATCGGCAAGGGTACGCAGATCGATGCGGTGCGTCGCATCTACAACGAGTTCCTCGGCAATCAGGTGGTGTCGTCGCAGACCTCGAAAAGCCAGCTGGACACTCATTACAGCCAGATCAAGCAGATCAACAACATGCTGGCCGATACATCGGCCGGATTGTCTCCCGCTTTGCAGGATTTCTTCAGCGGCGTACAAGCCGCCAGCGCCGATCCCAACAGCGCAGCGACACGCCAGACCATGCTTTCGTCCGCGCAAACGCTTGCTTCGCGATTCCAGGCACTGGATGGGCAACTCTCCGAAATGCGCAACGGCGTGAACACCCAGATCGGTGCCAGCGTGGGCGTGATCAACACCTATGCGCAACAGATCGCCAAGCTCAACGATTCGATCGAAAAGATCATGGCGTCGTCCGCCGACAAGCTGCCCAACGATCTGCTCGATCAGCGCGACCAGTTGATGATGGAGCTGAGCAAGGAAGTGCAGGTGTCCGTCGTCAAGCAGGGAAACAGCTATAACGTCTTTGTCGGTAACGGCCAGCCGCTGGTGGTAGGCGTAACCACGACCAAGCTGGTGACCATGCAGTCGCCTACCGATCCCAGCCGAATCCAGGTCGGCTATGTCAGCAACGGCGCCAACACCGCGATTCCGGAGAGCAGTCTTTCCGGCGGCGGCCGGCTCGGCGGGCTCTTCGAATTCCGTTCGCAGACGCTCGATGTCGCGCAGAACAGCCTCGGGCGCGTGGCCATCGGACTGGCGGAAACCTTCAATGCCCAGCATCGGCTGGGACAAGACCAGAAGGCAGCCATGGGCGGCGATTTTTTCCGCGCAGGCGCACCAGTAGTGACCGCGAGCACCAAGAACACCGGAGACGGGGCGTTGACCGCGACCGTCAGCAATGCATCCGCGCTCACCGTGAGCGACTACACTGTGCGCTTCGACGCCGGCACCAATAATTATTCGGTAACGCGTCTTTCGGACGGTGCGAGGTGACACCTTTCTCGTGCGTCCCACTGCAGTTGGAGCGTCGGGCTTTGGCGTGGCCATTACCGACAAGTCGCAGATCGCTCTTGCCACACCTATCAAGACCACCACGCCGTCTGGCAATACCGGCACGGGCAAGATCAGCGCCGGGGTGCTCATGTCCTCGACCTTTGTGGCCGGACCCACGACGCTTTCCTACGATGCCACCGCAGGTGAATTCTCGGGATTCCCGGCGGGAGAGGCCATTGTCGCCAGGGTAAACGGCGTAGCGACCAATTATGTAGCCGGCTCTGCGATTCCCTACACTCCGCCCTCGGAAATGGTGCTCGAATTCGGCGGCGTCAGCGTGACAATCTCCGGCACACCGGCCGATGGCGACCAGTTCACGGTCGGACCTAATGCCAGCGGTGCCGGTGACAACCGCAACGGCCTGCTGCTTTCCAGGCTTCAGTCGTCTAACACGCTCGATGGCGGCACGGCGTCGTACCAGGGTGCGTATTCGCAACTGACCAACCTGATCGGCAACAAGACGCGCGAACTCGAGGTCACCACCACGGCGGCGGGCAACCAGCACCGCCAGGCGGTAGCGGCTCAGCAAGCGGAGTCGGGAGTGAATCTGGACGAGGAAGCCACCAATCTGATCCGGTACCAGCAAGCCTATCAGGCCGCTGCCAAGGTCATGCAGGCAGCCAACACCATGTTCGACGTACTCCTGAATATCAGTCGCTAGAAGCGGGGCAATCATGCGTATCAGCACAGCAGGTCTTTTCGAGTCCGGCATCACCCGCATCAACGATCTGCAGTCGTCGATGATCAGGACGCAGCAGCAGATTGCGGGCGGCAAGCGTATCCTCACGCCGGCAGACGATCCGGTAGGCGCCGCCCGCGCGCTCGATCTTACGCAGGGGCAGGCAATCAACACACAGCTCGGCCTGAACCGCAAGACAGCCAAGGATGCGTTGACCTTCGAGGAAAGCGTGCTGCAGAGCGTTACCTTGCTGCTCCAGGACGTGAAGACGCTGGGCATCAATGCCGGCAATCCGACCATCGACGACTCCCAGAGAAAATTTCTTGCGGCGGAACTCGGTGGCCGCATTGAGGAGTTGCTTGGCCTCGCCAACAGTCGCGACGGCATGGGGAATTACATCTTCTCTGGCTATAACGTCACGGCGCAGCCTTTCCTTCCTGCAACCGGCGGCGCGACTTTCTCCGGAGATCAGGGGCTGCGCATGCTCCAGGTCTCGCCTTCGCAGCAGATGCCGATCAATGACACCGGCAACGCCATTTTCGAGAACATCCGCAACGGCAACGGCACGTTCGCCACGGCAGCGGCCAGCACGGTGTCCGGCGGCGTGGTCACGCCGACCAATACAGGCGCGGGCATTATCAGTCCCGGAAGCGTGGTTGACGCGGCTGCATGGACAGGCCATAACTACAACATCGTTTTCAGCGTTGCCGGCGGCGTGACGACGTACGACGTGGTCGACACCACGACTTCCACCACGCTTTCGGCAGGCAATGCCTATACCAGCGGCCAGGCCATCACGTTCGACGGCATCCAGTTTGACATCAAGGGAAATCCTGCCAACGGCGACAGCTTCACTGTCGAACCGAGCACCGGGCAGAGCGTCTTCACCACGCTGAACAACTTGCTCAACACGCTGAAAGCGCCGGCGATGGGTTCGACCGGCCAGGCAAATCTGAGCGGCGGCCTGAGCCTTGCATTGCAGAACATCGACAATGCGCTCGACA
>JAQSWC010000055.1 GCA_029266815.1 Paucimonas sp. | reverse complement strand
GCAGGGGCTGGAAGAGCCGTGCAGGCCAGATATGGCGGCGTGTGAAGCCGGTTACTGCAGAGGGAAAGGTAAGTGTTGTGAAATGCAGGAAGGTACGAGCACCGGGCTCGCACCTTCCTTCAACAGCTAACTATGCGTCGTCAGTTGCCGTTTGCAGTCAGCTCCAGGCGAGCCTCGCCTGCAGTCACCACAGTGCCGCGCGGCGAATTTCGGCCGCTGACCCGGACGATGGAAACCGTAACCTCGTTCATGGACTGCGCCGGAATCTCGGCCAGTATGTGGGTTGCGGGGAAGGTCAGTGTGGCATTGCCGCCATGACGCAGTAGTCCGGAAATCTCGAACGCGCCGAAGCTGCCGACGAAATACCGTCTCTGCGCTGTTTGCCTGTCGATGCTGGCTGGCAGGTTCACATATACCTCATAGTAATAGCCTCCGTTCTTGCCGGCGGCGGTGACCTGAAGGTTTTCGAGTACCACCTGCGCAGAACTGTACTGGCTGCCTGCCGGAGTGCGGCCGAAAGGCGAAGCAGACGTGTTGCCGATGACAGCCTGAAGCGCCTGGCTGTCCTGGGGCTGCAATGCGATCCTCACGCTGGTCGACGTGTCGTTGAACTGCAGGTTTCTCGCCCCGCCCAAGGAACGACGGCCCGCATTGATCTGGCGGGCGGCAGCCGGCGTAAACGTCTCTGCGGCCGGGCGCTGCAGCACGCTTCCGTTCCGGCCGTTTCCGGCCTGCACCTTCACGACGCCCGGTTTGCGTATGGTTCGCATGGCGCTCGGCGGCAGGCTGGACGGCAAGGTCAGGTCGTTATAGGTGTAGGAAAGGCCGGTGGTGTTATACGTTTCCCGACGCGGCATGGTGAGAGTCGTCGTATAGGAGAAGGAACCGTCCCAGTAGGTGGAGGTGCTGACCGGCATGGTGCGACCGTTGCCTGCCGCAACCCACGCTGCCCACAGCCGGTCGATATTGGCATGATGCAGCCAGAAGATCGGGTCGGCCGGCGACTGCAGGTCGGCCATGGCGCCGCCTACGATGTTGTGAATCGCATTATGGGGTCTGACCTCGAAGGCGGCCTCGTAGGAGTTCGGCGTGCCGCGCTGGAAGTCGGTGTAGGTATTCGAAAATGGCTCCAGCGACAAGGCCGGTGAAACGTTGCTGTTGGCGCGTCCGGGGGCATAGAGCGGGCTGCTCGAATCAGTGAAGGCCGTGGGCATGGTGGGATTGCGGTAGTAATCCCAATATGGCAGCACGAGAGTCGGGTGGCCGGATGCGATCCGAAGCTGCTTCTCGAATTCGACCAGGTAGCCGCGGTGCCATGCAAAGAAGTACGCGATGCTGTGCGGGCAGTAGTTGAGATGCACATTGGTCCAGTACGACCAACTTTGTGGATCGGAGCTGTTGGCATTGGCGCGCATGGCCTGAATACCTCTCAACAACGCTTCGTAGTCCGCCCCGCCATTGGCATTGATGAATTCGGACCACTCTAGACGCACTTGCGTGCCACCAGGAGTCGGCGTCGGCGTCGGGGTCGGTGTCGGCGTCGGGGTCGGTGTCGGCGTCGGAGTAGGTGTTGGCGTTGGCGTTGGCGTAGTCGAAGAAGCGAGATCGCAGCGCTTGCGGGCTCCCGGCAGGGGATCGCCGAAGACGGCGTTCGAGCATTGCGTGCCGCCGGTCAGGGTGCGAGTGGCGAAGGTAGTGTTGGCGCCGTAACGCACAGTCCGCGTGCCGGTGAAGTTGCAGCGTTCGTTTTCATTGGCGCAGAAGCTCCATGTGGTGGTTTGTGCCTGAGCATGGCCGGCCGGTACCCATAACGAGGCAACGGCAATCGCACTGAGACTTAACTTGAATACATCACTAAACTTGCCGGCATTCATGTCGCTTTCCTTTTCACTGAGATGTCTTTTCAATCGCCGATTATTCGGGCTCATGCGTTAGGTGGGTTTGGGCTGGCGCAAAGTGTTCAAACCGACGTGGCCGTCACGCGTCAACATGAGCCTGACTCACAGATTGGATGCCTTTGAACTCACCAAAAAACGAAACGAGAACATTTGCACTCAAGATGCTGTTTATTCGCGGCATGCCTGAGGCCTGGAATTTTGGCCGCGCGCCGTTTTTTTTCTGGTGGTCCGCTTCGACGGCTTGGAGCCGGAGCGTGCCGGTTTCGCCATATCCGCGCTTAGGCGGCCCTGCAGAAGCGCGACTACCGCTGCCTCCTCCGGATTGAGACCTTGCAAGCGGATGCGGATTTCCTCTCGCGTACGCTCCCGCAGTGCCTGAAGCATGGTGCCATCCAGATAGGCGTCGAGCACTGCCGGATGCACGTAGCATTTGCGGCAGATGCTGGGCGTGTTGCCGAGCTTCTCCGCCACCGACTCGATGGCGCGCATGACGTTTTTCTTTGCCTGCGCGTGCGAATCGCACTTTTCGAATTCCTGCAATGCGAGTGCGGCGAGCACCGTGCCTGACCATGTACGAAAATCCTTGGCTGTGTATTCTTCGCCTGTGATCTGCCGAAGGTAATCATTGACATCTGCGGAGCCCACCGTGCGGCGCTCGCCATCATCGTCGATGTACTGAAACAGTTCCTGCCCGGGCAGATCTCTGCTTCTCGCGATGATGCGTGCAAGCCGCTGGTCATTTACCTTGACGGTATGGTGCACGCCACTCTTTCCACGGAAGTGGAATTCCACCTCGCTGCCGTCAATGCGGACATGTCGGTCACGCAGAGTAGTCAGACCGAAGGAGTTGTTATTCCGCGCATACTCCTCGTTCCCCACGCGCATCATCGTCGCTTCAAGAAGATAAATAACCGTGGCAAGTATTTTTTCCCTGGGCAGGCCGCGCAAGGACAGTGCCTCATTTACCTTCATGCGGATGTGCGGAAGCGCTTCGGCAAATTTCAGCATGCGCTCGTATTTGGCTTCGTCTCGCACGTTGCGCCAGCGTGGGTGGTAACGATACTGTTTGCGCTTCCGCGCATCGCGGCCGGTGGCCTGGATATGCCCGTTTTCATAAGTGCATATCCATACGTCGTTCCAGGCAGGAGGTATGGCGAGCGATGCAATTCGAGCCAGCGTTTTTGGGTCCTTGACGATGCAACCGTCGGTGTCCTTGTAGACGAAGCTGGAACCGGCAGTCGTCCGCCTTATGCCGGGAACGTCGTCGCTGACGTAGCGCAGACCGGCGATCCGGGCAGTCAGCGCCGCATCTTCCTCCGTAGGTTGTGAAGCTGTAGGCAACTCGTACACCGCCATGTAAAAAACCATCCTCGCTGGGTTATATATGGGAGCTGTTAACGGTTCGTTACGGAAACGGCGCTTGGGTTCCGCCAATGCAAGTCTTGTTCTGTATCGCTCAACAACGCGCCCTGTTGAAATCAGCTTTAGTGCTTTTGGCGGCCTGGGAGGTGACCTGTGCAACCAAAATGGCACATGAAAGGTTAAAGAACGTTACGCAGTGGCGAAGACACCATTGTTTTAAAATATTTCCCTTGATAAATCTTTCTGGTGCGTATAAAAAAGCATTGAAACCGATTTCAAAGGAATCGGGGACTGTTGGAAGACCGAATTCAATTCAAGGGCGGCAAAGACTGCTTTAACTGCATGGAGACAAGAAATGAAGAAAACGATATTGACTCGGATCATTCGGGATCTGACGCTATGCGCAGCAGCCGGCAGCGCCCTGATGGCATGCGGCGGCTCATCGGAAACCAGCGGCTCGGCCAGCTTGCTCGCAGACGGAGAGGCATGTAACGCCGGCTGGGGTTCCGGTACGGCGTATAACGGCGGCGCAAGGGTCAGCCGCAATGGCCGCAACTATACGGCTGCCTATTGGACGCAAGGTAACGATCCGGCCACCAGCAGTGGCCCTTCGGGTAGCGGCCAGCCGTGGATCACGGGCTACCTGTGCGGCGGTACGTCAACACCGACACCAACACCGACGCCTACCCCGACACCCACGCCCTCCGGTTGCACGGCGACTACCATCACTCCTTATCTTTCTGTGAACAACGGCTCGTGGCAGCAAGCGGCCAGCGTAACGGTTGGGGCCGGTTCCTCGGTCAAGTTCGGCCCACAACCCGGAAGCGGCGGCTCCTGGAGCTGGACCGGTTGCGGCACCGGCGGCACGAACCGTGAGCAAACCATCACTGCAAACGGTTCCTGCACGGCGACGGCCACGTACACGAACAGTTGCGGCGCAAAGAGTTCGAGGTCGCATACTGTGAGCGTCACTGCCTCATCTACTCCTACCCCGACATGCTCCTATCAAACCTGGACCGCCGGCGTGAACTACGGCCTGGGAACGGTAGTGAGGTACAACGCCAACGGCAATTTCTACAAGGTAGTCAACACGGGCACCAATGGCAGCGACGGCACCGATCCGACGATCAGCACCTGGTACTGGCAGCAAACCACGTGCAGCAGCACCTCGCCGACACCGACACCTACGCCGACACCCACATCGTCCGGCGGCTTCGCGCACCTGACTGAAGCGCAGTTCAATTCCTGGTTCCCCAACCGCTCCTCGTTCTATACGTATTCCGGATTCGTCGGTGCGCTGTCGTACTACCCGGCATTCGCCAAATCCGGAAATTCCACGGTGGACAAGCGTGAGGTAGCAGCCTTCTTCGCCAACCTGAGCCACGAGTCGGATTATCTTCGTGCAGTCCGTGAGTACAACACCGCCAACTGGCCGCATTACTGCGACGTGAACTGGGTCAAGGTCACTTGCGCCAGTACCAGCGTGAATCACCAGTACTTCGGTCGCGGCCCGATTCAGATCAGCTGGACCTCCAACTATCGCAATCTGAGCAATGCAATGGGACTGGGTACGCAACTGGTGGACAACCCTGAGCTGCTGGCCACGAACTCGAATATCGCCTGGAGAAGTGCACTGTGGTACTGGATGACGCAGGTAGGACCTCACAGCATGACGCCGAACCATGCGATGAGAAACTCGCTGGGCTTTGGTCACACCGTCAGGGCGATCAACGGTGCGCTGGAATGTGACGGCAAGCAGCCGGCGAAAGTGCAGAGCCGGATCGACCGTTACAACATGATGACCCAGACTCTGGGCGTCACTGCCGGCAGCACCGCAGGATGCTGAAGCCTGTTCCTCCTAAGCTCTAGTTAGTAATTGTCTATAAGTGGTTCAGCCTCACGGCTGAACCACTTTTTTATATATAAATTTATCCATCGGCATTTATTTATAAGCACTAGAACTCATTTCATTAATAGATGGCCCTTGCGCGATGGGTTCGCACCTGAAGCGCCGCGGGACTGCGTTGCGCTCCTTGCGAATCGGCGAAGCTATTCGACGTGTCGCGCGCCTTGTCAGCAACGATTCTGGTGCGAACGCGGAGTCCCTATAATGAAATGAGTTCTCGTAACTAAGTGCTCAGGAAAACAAGACGCTAGCGGTTTTTTAGGATCTTTATATACCATTGGTTATCTATCCCATAAATATGGGATATTTAGCGATGAAACGGTTAGAATGGCGCTTTACGTCATACCTAACTGAAAGGCTAAACATGGCAAGGACAGCAAAAAGCGCAGTCTCTGGCAAGGCAGGATCGACCCCTGATGGTTTCATTAACGTGCCTGTTACACGTGCAACACGTGAAGGCCTGCATGTATTGAAAGATGCAATGGATGTCAGCAGCCAGGCTGAAGTAATCGAAAAACTGGTTGCTATCGGACTCGCTATTCAGGCTGTTTCACGCAACTGATATTGCGCCTGCAGCCTTAATCGCAGGATTGTGATGAATGCCCACGCGGTAACTGGCCGCGCCCGGGCGGACTGCTCGCCGACAAGAACAAATCAGATGCGCTAAGCTTTGCCCCACCATAAGGGGCAAGCAAATGAGCGACAGTTTTTCCACGGAAAGCAATCTCGATGTGGTCGTCGTGCCTCGCACGCGCGACCTTGGTGACGGATTCGAAGTACGCAGAGCTTTGCCCACCACGGCTCGCCGCATGGTCGGGCCATTCGTGTTTCTCGACCAGATGGGGCCACATGCGTTTGTGGCAGGGCAAGGGCTCGACGTGCGGCCCCATCCACATATCGGCCTCGCTACCGTCACTTATCTTTTCGACGGCGAGATACTCCATCGCGACAGCCTCGGTTCTGTGCAGCCGATCCGCCCCGGCGAAGTCAATTGGATGACGGCCGGGCGAGGCATCGTGCATTCGGAACGCACCGCGGCCGACGTGCGGCGCCATTCCTCCTCCGTTTTCGGGCTTCAGTGCTGGGTGGCCCTGCCTCAAGCACATGAAGAGTCGGAGCCGTCTTTCACGCATATGGAAGCGGGCGAGTTGCCCTTCATCGAAGGCGAGGGCGTAGCGGCACGCGTGATCGCGGGTGAATTCTTTGGGAAACGTTCTGCTGCGCCCACCTTGTCGGACATGTTCTACGTGGACGTGGTACTTCGCCCGGGAGCTCGGCTCGACATTCCGGCGCTGCACGAGGAACAGGCGCTTTACGTGGCGCGGGGGAAGGTTAGTTTGGGTGCGGACGGAGTATTCGATGCGGGCCAGTTGCTCGTGCTGAAAGCTGGCCGGACCGTGACCCTGGCCTGCGACGGTGGTGGTGAAGCGAGGGTCATGCTGCTGGGCGGAGAGCCGATGGACGGTCCCCGTTATCTAACCTGGAATTTCGTGTCGAGTTCAGCGGAACGCATCGAACAGGCCAAGGAGGATTGGCGCAACCAGCGCTTTCCCAATGTGCCGGACGAGCATGAATTCATACCCATGCCCGAGATTCCCGGGGCGCCGGTGCGGTATCCCTGAGCGGGCCCGTGTGGCCTTCCATATGCCGGCTGCATAGGGGCGAGCCTCCCGGAGTTCTGATCAGGCGTAGACGGCAATCGCCTTTCGTATGGCATCTGCCAATTCCTCCGGAGAGAATTTCGCGATGTAACCGTCCGCCCCGGCGCTTTTCACGTGAGCCTCGTTGGCCGAGCCGGACAGGGACGAATGGATCAGCACCGGAAGGGTCTTGCAGCGCGCATCGGTCTTGATATTGCGCGTCAGCGTGAAGCCGTCCATCTCCGGCATCTCCAGATCAGTCAGCACCAGCGCAACGCGATCTTTTACTGACTTGCCTTCGCTTTTCGCAGCGTCGGCAATCTCCTGCAGCTTCAGCCAGGCCTCCTTGCCGCTTCGGGTCATGACAAAGGGAACGCCCATTTTTTCAAGGCTTTTCTCAATGAGGGCGCGGGCGCTGACGGAATCGTCGGCGGCGAGAACGATCGTGCCGGGAGGCAGAGTGCACCCGGCGGCTCCGGCGTTTTCTTCTTCCTCCAACGGTTTCAGTTTTTGCACGATGGTTTCCACGTCCAGCACCTGCACCAGCTTTGTTCCCTGGAATTCCGAATCGAGCTGGGCAATGCTCGTAACCATGCTGTCCGCATGCGTGCCGGTGGAAGGGTGCACCCGGCTCCATTCCATGCGCACGATGTCTTCCACCGATTCGACGGCGAAGCATTGCCGTGTGCGCGCAAACTCGGTGACCAGAAGGATGTTTAGCCCGTTCCGTGGCTTGCAACCGACGATGGCCGGCAGGTCGATCACCGGCAGCACTTCACCGCGCAGGTTGATCACGCCCAGGAAGTAGGGGGAGCTGTCGGCGATCGGCGTTACGGCGCGCATTTCGGCGATCTCGCGGATCTTGAAGACATTGATGCCGTAGAGCTCGTTACGCTCTCCCTTGGCATCTCCGCCCAGCCGAAACAGAAGCAGTTCGAACTTGTTGGAGGAAGTCAGGTTGGTCCGTTCGTCGACTTCCTGCTGTACTGAATGATGCACTGGTAGTCCTCGCGTACTGCAATATCAGGAAGCGGCACGGCCTTGTTCAGGCGGGCAGCGTCCCTTGTCCGGCGTCAGAACAACTCAACGTCGCTTGCCATGGTTTCCTGCTTCAGCAGCCCTTGGGCAACCAGGTCTTCATAGTGGCATACCTGGTTGCGCCCGTGCTCCTTGGCGTAGTACAGGGCCTGGTCAACCTCGCCTAGCAGAATGGCCGGCGCCATGTTGGCCATCTCACGAAAGCCAAGACTCACCGTGACTTGTCCTACTTGCGGGAAGTTGTGCTGTTCGACGCGCTGCCGGAAACGGTTGAATATCCTGCGCGCATTGGGGAGCGTGGTCGAGCGCAAAAGAATCACGAATTCCTCGCCGCCGAAACGGAAGATCTTGTCGTAGCCGCGGAACGAGGCCTGCAGGAGGTTTGCGATCAGCAGCAGCACTTCGTCGCCGTAGAGGTGGCCGAACTGGTCGTTGACGCGTTTGAAATGGTCTATGTCCAGAACGGCGATCCAGTTCTTCTTGGTGTCGCCGTCATCCCAGGCAGTGCCACCATTTTCAGATCCGGCAGAAATCTTCGCGAATTTTTCGTCGAAGGTCTTGCGGTTGAAAAGGCCCGTCAGCGAATCGCGTTCGCTGTAATCCAGCAGGCTCTGGTAAGCGGTCGTTTATCCACACCGGAAGCCACATTACGGTATGGCCATCCGTTTCGGTATGTTCGTTCTTGAGCAGGCGCTGTTCTATGCATTCGACCAGCGTGGGATAGTTTTCCAGCGGCTCGCCGCGTTCCGCCGAATCCAGGCTTTCCTCCATCGATACGACTTGGCTATCGCGTATCCAGACCTGGGGTTGAACAAACTGGTATTCGCCGATGCGGGCAATCTTCAGCACGCGGGCTTGCGATGCTCCCACCAGCTCATGCAGCGCCGCGACGGCGGCAATGTCGAGCAATGTGTGATCCCGGTGCGCGGTGAGCTGCTTGAGATGCTTGATGAAAGTGGAGATCGTCGACATGGTGGCATTGGGATTCGCGTTCATACACATCATCGGACGTTACAAGGAGAAAAGCCAGTGGAATGCACA